>JAYSZH010000120.1:0-3841 GCA_043738155.1 Polaromonas sp.
CGCCGAGCTGGCGCGGGTGACCGTCTGGATTGGCGAGCTGCAGTGGCGGCTGACCCACGGCTACGAGTTCAAAACCAACCCCGTGCTGGAGCCGCTGGATTGTATTGAATGCCGGGATGCGCTCCTGCGTTTCACGCCCGAGCCAGTCGAAGCCGATTGGCCAAAAGCCAGTGTCGTCGTAGGCAACCCGCCGTTTTTAGGCGGCAGCAAAAAGCGCCGCGAGCTGGGCAATGCGTACTTTGAAGCGCTGGACAGCGTGTTTGCCGGCCGCGTGCCGGGCGGGGCAGATTTGGTGTGCTACTGGTTTGACAAGGCGTTAAAGGCGATTGAAATCAAGGGCTTGGGCGCGGCGGGGCTGGTTTCAACCAATTCGATACGCGGTGGCGCGAACCGCAAAGTGCTGGATGCGATTTGCGAGAAAAGTGCGATTTTTGAGGCTTGGAGCGACGAAGGCTGGGTAAATGACGGCGCGGCGGTTCGGGTGTCGTTGATTGCTTTTGGACATGTTGACGGAGCATTACTGAACGGTAATTCCGTTGACTCCATCACTGCGGATTTGAAATCGGCTTCAAATGAAACTGGCTCTTTCGATTCCACTGCGGCTCGTTCGCTGCCTGAAAATTTGACTGCTTCATTTCAAGGCTCACAGAAAATTGGCTCTTTTGATATTGACGGTAACCTTGCTCGCGCAATGCTTATATTGCCCAATCCGCACGGGAAATCGAATGCAGACGTCATCAAGCCTAGCTGGAATGGCTTGGATGTAACTAGAAAACAACGCGACGGCTGGATTATTGATTTCGGTACGCGTATTTCTGAAAACGATGCTGCACTCTATGAAGCTCCCTTTGCCTACATTTCTCAGCACGTTAAACCTGAGCGAACACAAAACAACCGTGAGGCTTACCGCAAATATTGGTGGCGGCATGGCGAGCCTCGAATCGCACTGCGTAAAGAACTCAGCCAAATTCCTTATTTCATAGCTATTTCCGCAGTTTCAAAGCACCAAATCTTTGTAAAGCTCCCAGCTTCTATTCTTCCTGATAAAGCTTTGATCGTTACAGCTCGCGCTGACGACAGCACTTTCGGCATTCTCCAAAGCCGTTTCCACGAACTCTGGTCGCTTCGCATGTGTACGTGGCTAGGAGTAGGTAACGACCCGCGTTACACGCCAAGCACTTGCTTCGAAACCTTCCCCTTCCCCGCCGGCCTCACCCCGCAAGACACCGCCAGCCAGCAAACCCGCCACTTGGCGAGTGGCGCTGTCGTCCCTGAGGTGGCGTCAAAATCAGCAGAAGCCATTGCCGAAGCCGCCTACAAACTCACCACCCTGCGCGACAACTGGCTGAATCCGCCGGACTGGACGCAGCGGCTGCCCGAAGTTGTGCCGCTGGGCATGGCCACCTCGCCCTACCCCGACCGCATCGTCCCCAAAGCCGGCCACGAGAAAGAGCTGAGCGACCGCACCCTCACCAAACTCTACAACGCCCGCCCCGCTTGGCTGTCCACAGCCCACGCCGCGCTAGACGCCGCAGTCGCCACCGCCTACGGCTGGACGGATTACACGGCTGAGATGGCGGATGAGGTGATTTTGCAGCGGTTGCTGGCGCTGAATGTTGAGAGAAGTGTGGAGCAAAGTACGTAGAGAAGTGCGGAGCCGGGTGCAGCTACCCCGTCGCTTCGCGCCACCCCTTCTAAAGAAGGGGAATGAATACATAGTGGAGCGGATACGAAATGGAATGAATACCAAGGGCTGAAAATTCCCCTTCTTCAGAAGGGGTGCCCAACGGGCGGGGTAGCTCTTTTGGAGTTCGCCCAACGGGCGGGGTAGTTCTTTGCCGCGAAACAACTACCCCGTCGCTTCGCGCCACCCCTTCTAAAGAAGGGGAATTTTGAAGACATTTAACCCGTATTTGACGTTAAATTCACTATCATTTTTATAGCTACAAAAGCAATAAATACGCTGACTATAGGCGTATTTGAGGGGTAAAAATCCTAAAACCTCAAGCCGCCCGCACTTCCGCGAGCAAATCGGGGTGTCTATCCAGCATTTTGAGCAATTTGACCAGAGCCAGCGGCGGTTTGGTTTTGCCGTTTTCATAGCGCGAAAACGCATTCACCCCACCGCCAAAGATTTCAGCGGCTTCGCGCTGGTCTAAATCCAGCTTTTTGCGGACGGTGGTGATGTAGCTGGGGTCAACGCTGGCGGCGTTGACCTGTTTGTTGAACGCCAGCATCAAATCCATCACGCGCTTGGTTTGGCTGGCATCGGTGATGGACTCATCGCACGCGTTGCAAAAATCTGCTGTGACGGCTGGGAGCATGGTTGTCTCACCTTTGTAGGTGTAGGCAATATCACGGGTGTCACGAATCAACTCGGCAGCGCCGCAAACTGGGCATTTCATAGTCATTGCTCCTTAAATGAAACGATCAATACATCATCGACCACAGTTAACTTGATGTACAACGCAATGCTGCCAGCCTCCATAGTTAAGCGCGGTCTGTACACGTCTTGCCAAATCGTGTGATCTGCATGGGTGGTCATACTTTTGTAGAAATCATGCGTTGTCAAAGCTTCAAGCACTGCCATCATGCCCACAAAATCCAAACCCAATTCAGCAGCCCCCATTCTTGCTATTTGGGTGGCACGAATCTGCTTAAGTGCCAGAAGAGCTTTGACCCTTTGAAGCTTGCAATGAGGCGTATTCTTTTCCATGGCAATATTAACCTAGTTGGTTTAATTTGGCAAGTAGGTTAATTCTAAAACTCTATTCCAACCATCAATCTACGTGCCGCGATTGTCAATTTTACTGTACTTATTAACAGTTAAATTGGATTAATTTAATCCCAAATTTACTATGATTTTTATAGCAACTAAGTCAATAAATACGACGGCTATAGGCGTATTTGAGGGATAAAACCGCTGATTATGCGGTTTTGTGCTTTGCCACCCAATCACACAGCGCGTCATTCATGCGCGTTTGCCAGCCTGCGCCTGTGGCTTTGAAGTAGGCGACCACTTCGGGGTTGTAGCGTACCGTTACCGGCAGCTTGGTGGGTGCGAGCTGCGGGCCGCGCTGACCTTGGCGTTTTTGCACCAGTGCGTCACGCACGGCAGCGTAGCCGCCACCTTTAACCACCACCGCGTTGCGCTGCTCTGCGACTTCTTGGGCTGTGGGCGTGGCAGCATCTGGCGCTTCGGCGATAAGCTTGCTCCAAGCGGCTGCGCTAGTAGGTAATTTGGGTGATGTAGTCGTTGATTTCATGTTTTACCGCCTTTCTCAGGCTGATGACGTGGAAGTCATCGCCTCGCTCTGTGTACGTCAAATGCACCACGATGCCGTGCAGCCAACCCAGCAAGTTGATGCGCAACTCGCCATAAGCCACCCGGTCGTCGTCCCACGCCACCACGGGGCCAGTTTGGTTTCATCCCAAGTTGGCATGTTTAATTGTACTAACAAATAAATATCATTGAAAGAGGCTTAAGCAAATTCATGCATTTAATTATACTGTACATATTATCAGTTAATAGCAAGTATTTAACTTGTCCTTTCACTTTTCAAAAGTGTCAGATTTATTCAAAATTCACTATTATTTTGATAGCTACTTAGGCAATAAATACGCCGGCTAGAGGCATATTTTAGGGGTCTATTTATTGGGTAGCAGGCGGATGAGCTGACCATTGCTGGCGTCGGTCAGCACGTAGATCAGGCCGTCTGGGGCTTGCCGCACGTCGCGGATGCGTTGGCTCAGGTCGGTCAGCAGTTTTTCTTCTCGCACGACCTTGTTGCCCTCCAGCACGATGCGGTTCAGGTACTGAAACTTGAGGGAGCCGACCAGC
>JAYSZH010000121.1:0-10168 GCA_043738155.1 Polaromonas sp.
TATCCTGGCTTGGAAACGCAGGTCGATGGCTGGCTCAGCAAAGTCCGCGCCCGCGTCCGTTACGGCGCGCTGTGCCCTGAAACCCAGCGTGACGCCTGCGCCGTGTTGGACGAGATGCGTCTGTTCAAAGACGCGACCGAGCAAGCCACCATGCGCCGCGCTGCGCAAATCAGCGCGGCAGGGCACATCCGTGCCATGCAAAAGAGCGCCCAGATGCTGCGCGTAGGCAAAGACGTGCGCGAATACCACCTGGACGCCGAGCTGTTGCACGAATTCCGCCAGCAAGGCTCGCAATACTCCGCCTACAGCGCCATTGTTGCCGCCGGAGCCAACGCCTGCGTGCTGCACTACCGCGCCGATGCCGCACCCGTCAAAAACGGCGATTTGGTGTTGATTGACGCTGGCTGCGAGCTGGACGGCTACGCTAGCGACATCACCCGTACCTTCCCCGCCAATGGCAAATTTACGGGTCCACAACGCACGCTATATGACATCGTGCTTGCCGCTCAAGAGGCAGCAGTTGCTGTCACCAAACCCGGCTGCAGATTCATTGATCCGCATGAGGCGGCGGTTAAGGTTTTGGCGCAGGGCATGTTGGACGTGGGCTTGCTCGACAAAAACAAAGTGGGTAGTTTGCAAGACGTGATCGAAAAACGCGCCTATTTCCCCTTCTACATGCACCGCACCAGCCATTGGCTGGGCATGGATGTGCATGATTGTGGCAAATATGTGGAACCGACGTCTGACCAGCCGTCGGGCAACGAATTTGCATCAACTTCCCGCAAAGACCCCATCAGCGGCGAAACCATCCTAGACCGCCCCAGCCGCATTCTGCGCCCTGGCATGGTCTTAACCCTAGAACCCGGCATCTACGTCCGCCCAGCAGCCGGCGTGCCCGAGCAGTTCCACAACATCGGCATCCGCATTGAGGACGATGCGATTGTGAATGAAGGCGGCTGCGAGCTGATCAGCCGTGGGGTGCCGGTGAAGGCGGATGAGATTGAGGCTTTGATGCGGGGGTGATGTTCGGATGTAACGCGCGGGAATGATTTGCCGACCCAATCACCTTCAATCGATGATCGGTACGCGTGAACCATGCGCTGCATTAACAACAGCTTTTAAAAAACGATTTGATTGTGGCTCCACAAGTGGTGTGGAGTTGATTTTCCGCATGCTGGCCAAGCCGTTTTCAAACAGACACAAACAGTCGTGATGCGGATGCTGTGCTGATGCGTAAACAATGCCTTGCATGCCCAATCTGTAGCAATCATCAGCAAGGCTTTGCGTATGTTCGTAGCGCAAAGAGTGCAACACGGGGAATGATTCTTCGTGACCGCGTAGATCTACCAAACGCAAGCGCTGCGTAGTTTCAAATGTCACCAAGCTTCTCTCCCGTAAGCTGGCTATCGTGCAATTTCTCGTTTCACGCCTGAATCTGGTTTCATACAAAGCAGTTTCAGGACTATCGGCCAAGTAAGCTGCAGCATGATGCGGCAAGTCAAATCTACCATCTGTTTTACCAATAGGCGGCAGGATAAAACCATTTTTGCGAATGCTATCCTTCCGTGTTTTTAGGCGCTGAATGCGATACCATTTTTGTTGTTTTGGGATTTCTATAACTGGTGGATCAAGTTCTTTGAAATTCATAAATTAAAGTCAGTGTGCTTCTGCGCTCGCTAACGCTAAGACGTGATCCAAGGCTGTGCCTTGTTCTAGTGCTGCACGTGGCGTCAGCCCATCTAGTGCTTGTCTTGGCGACTCCAAAAAGCCTAATACAGCCCAACCGTCAGTTGTACCAAGTTGTGCGCTTATTGGTACAATGGCGGCCCATAAAGCTGGTTCAAATTGCCACTTAGGCAGTTTGAACCCACGGCGTAAATGGGTCACGCCGAGGCAGCGTCCATTTTTAATCCACGCATTGATGGTTACGCGTGTTGTCCCTGCTAACTGAGCGGCTTCTTCGGTGGTAATCATGTCCTGCGCATCCATACGGTCGCGGCGATATTGCGCACCTGAGCGTAATAAAGCTGTTGTTTGCGCTTCGGAAGCATATGGGTCAACGATTTGGCTGGGGCTTGTTGCACGGGTTGGAGCGAATGCAGAAGTTAATGTTAAAGAGTTCATTGTGTTACCGACTGAGTTTGTACGCTTAAGGCGCGTTGCGGAGGTTGAACTTGGTGGCGGTGAAGAAGCCAGAAGTATGTCTAACTCGTTCATTGCTAATTTGAACCAAGCGACTCAAATATGGAGCTTGCTCAGTTAAATGTTTTATTTTTCTAACCAATAGCGCAGGTGAGGATTTAACTTGAATAGTAATTCTCGCTAAATCTCTTCTAGCAACAATTCGCTTGCAAAAGTCCAGGTAAGCATTTCGAGCACGAGGAACTATCGTGTGCAAAGCATTGTGATCAAAATCGTCAAGCCATATCAGCATATTTATCCTTGGATTACAAGATTGAATTCAAAAATTCTGAATTTGAACATATTTTAGTCTATTTCGTTAGTTTCGTAAAGTACGATTATTTCGGTAAATTCTAATAAGTGATGTTTTGCAAGCCATAATCTGCTTCTGATTCATTAAATCGAGACACCCATGAAAACCACTTTCAAACTTCTAACAAGCAGCTGCATTGCTGGATTATTGGCTCTGGGCAATGTTAGTGCGCAAGCGCAAACCTTTCCTACTAAACCATTGAAATTCGTCGTGCCATTTCCAGCCGGTAGCGCAACGGACACCGTAGGCCGCGTGGTCGCGCAGGCGATGAGCGATGCTTTGGGGCAGCCGATTGCGGTGGATAACAAAGCAGGGGCGAACGGGATACCGGGGGCGGATTCGGTGAAAACAGCGGTCGGCGACCCGTACACGCTGTTGGTGACAACCAGCACCACGCAAGCGGCGAACGTGAGTTTGTACAAAAAATTGCCGTATGACCCTGTGAAAGACTTCACACCGATTGGCATGATTGGCAGCACCGGTTTTATTTTGATGGTAAAGCCAGAGTTTCCAGCGAAGGATATGAGTGAGTTTGTCGCCTATGCCAAGACCAATAAGTTGGCCTATGGTCACGGTTCTTCCGGCTCATTGGTATCTGGTGCCTTGGTGGCGCAACTGGGTGGGTTTGAAGCTTTGAGTGTGCCGTACAAAGGCATTCCGCCAGCGCTGGTTGATTTGATGGGTGGTCAATTGCAGTTTGCGTTTGCCGATGTGGGCAATGCCATGACGCAAATCAATGGTGGCAAGCTCAAAGGTTTGGGCGTGACCACAGCCAAGCGTGCAGGCAAAGCGCCGAACATTGCACCGATTGGCGACACGGTTAAAGGCTATGAGGTCAGCGCTTGGTTTGCCTTGATGGCGCCGGCGAATATTCCTGCGGCAGATGCCAAGAAATTAGGCGACACATTGCGTGCAGTCTTGGCTAAGCCTGAAGTCAAAGAAAAACTGGCGAATGCGGGTATTGATTTGGATGTGCAAGACAGCGCAGCCTTGGCGCGCACGATTGATGCTGAGATCAAAAAATGGTCGGGCTGGGTGAAATTGGCAGGTATCACACCAGAATAATTGTTGAGTATGACTGGTGCAAATGAGGGAGCCAACCATGGTGCATTAAGTGGCTACCGCATCGTTGATCTCACGGGTGTGGTTCTCGGCCCCTATGCCACGCAAATTTTGGGTGATTACGGTGCTGATGTCATCAAGGTCGAGCCGCCCAGTGGTGACATCATGCGTCACGCGGGACCCATGCAGCACCCGGGCATGGGCCATATTTTTATCAATGCGAATCGCAACAAACGATCCATCGTTTTGGATTTAAAAAAACCGCGTGATCATGCTGCTTTGTTGAAGCTGTGTGAAACCGCTGATGTGCTGACGTTCAATATTCGTCCTAGCTCCATGGCACGGTTAGGGTTGAGCTACGATGCATTGCAAAAAATCAACCCACGGCTGATTTATTGCGGCGCTTACGGCTACTCAGAAGGCGGGCCATATTCTGATTTCCCAGCTTATGACGATTTGATTCAGGGTGCGGCGTGTATTCCTTGGCTGATGACACAAAGCGGCAGCACCGAGCCGCGCTATGTGCCCGCGACATTTGCTGACCGTGTGACGGCGCTGAACATGGTGCATGCCGTCATGGCGGCCATCATTGCGCGCGACAAAAAAGGCGGCACAGGTTTGGGGCAAAGTGTTGAAGTGCCTATGTTTGAGTGTTTGCTGCAGTTTGTTTTGGGTGAGCATTTGGGTGGCGAGACGTGGCAACCGCCGCTGGGGGGCATGGGCCACAGCCGCATGCTGGCGCCAAATCGCAAACCTTATAAAACTAGCAATGGCTATATTTGTGCGCTCATGTACAACGACGCGCACTGGCGCAAATTTTTGGAATTGATAGGCGAGGGCGAGCTTTTCATGCAAGATGCGCGTTTCACCACACAATCAGCGCGGATTGCACATATTGACGAACTGTATGCGTTTGTGCAAACCAAGCTGTTGCTGCAGACCAGTGGGTATTGGTTGAAGGTGTTGGTGGCGAACGATATTCCTGTGATGCCTATGATGAAGTTGCCGGATTTGTTGATCGATCCGCATTTGGCGGCTACTGGTGGCTGGGTCGATGTGGCGCATCCTCATGAAGGCAAGCTGCGGCAATTGCGTCCGCCTGTTCGCATGAGTGCTACGCCCACTGCCATTTCACGACCTGCACCTAGATTGGGTGAGCACACGGCAGAGATTTTGCAAGAAATCGGTATCGCCGTATGAGTTTGTAGGATGAGTACACCGCAAATGTTGGAACAACTCAAGCTGGGGCAGTTGGTCGGCATCAAGCGTTTGGATTTGTCATGCGGACTGACTGAGTTTCCGCGCGAAATTTTCGATTTGGCAGATTCGCTGGAGATTTTGAATCTATCAGGCAATCAGCTATCTAGCCTGCCAGACGATTTGCCGCGACTGCATAAGCTGCGCATTATTTTTTGCTCGGATAACCTATTCACAGAATTGCCTATAGTGCTTGGGCAATGCAAAAATCTGACGATGGTTGGTTTTAAGGCCAATCAAATCAGCAGTGTACCGGAAGCATCGCTTGCGCCTACCCTGCGATGGTTGATTTTGACGGACAACCGCATTCAAAGTCTGCCAAGCAGTATTGGACAATGCTCACAGATGCAAAAACTGATGTTGGCGGGCAACCAGATAAGTGATTTGCCTGTAGAGCTTGCAAATTGCGCACAGCTTGAATTGTTGCGTTTGTCTGCAAACCGGTTTTCAGTTTTACCGACTTGGCTATTGATGATGCCAAAGCTGGCTTGGTTGGCCTTGGCTGGTAATCCATTGACTGAAAGTTTTGAGACGGCGAGACAAGCGTCATCGATAGTGGAAATTGATTGGTGGCATATCGAACTGGGTGCAAAGCTTGGCGAAGGCGCATCTGGTGTGATTTGCCGAGCCAATCTGCGACAAGAAGATAAATCAAGCAAAGAAGTTGCGGTCAAACTATTTAAAAGTGCCGTGACCAGCGATGGCATGCCGCGCAGTGAAATGGCCGCCTGCATCGCTGTGGGCTTGCATCCGCATGTTGTGGGTGTGAGGGGAAAAATAAGGCATCACCCTGATGGTGTGCAAGGCTTGGTTCTGCCATTGATTGCTAACAATTATGCAAACCTTGCGCAACCGCCCAGCCTTGAATCGTGTACACGAGATGTTTACATTGAAGAGAGTGTTTTTTCTTTGTCGCAGCTTTGCTGTCTAGCGCTTGGCATAGCGCGTGCAGCAGAACACTTGCACGCGTGCGGCATATTGCATGGCGACTTGTATGCGCACAATATTTTGCACAACTCAGAAGGGCATGGTCTTTTAGGTGATTTTGGCGCTGCATCATTTTTGCCAATACAGGACCATGACACGGCACAAGCTCTGCAGCACATCGAGGTGCGGGCGTTTGGTATTCTGCTGGGCGAGATGTTGGCGATTTGTTCAGAATCAGACGATGATGCAGAACAAACCATCAGGTCAAAACTTGTTGCGTTGCAGCAGTGTTGTACACAAGCGGACGTGTCTGCGCGGCCTTTGTTCGCAGATGTGGTGTATGCATTAAATCTTCACATGGATGTTACCAGCAGCGCTTCGTAATCTTGTCCTGTAGCGATGCGCGGATTGGTTTTGTGGCAATGGTCTGCCAGTGCGCCTTTGATGATGTTGTCGAACCAGTCACGTTGTACCCCCAAGGCATCTAAACCGGTTGGTAAACCAAGACGCGCATTCATATCTTTGATGGCGGCTGGTATGTCGCTTCCTGAGGCCAAACCCATCGCATGCGCCATGCGTTGCAGGCGTTGCTCATTTTGAATGGATGGCGCAGTGGCGTTGAATTGCACCACCGCAGGTAAAAACATGGCATTCAATGTGCCGTGGTGCAAGCCGGGGTTGATGCCACCTAAGCTGTGGCTCAGGCTATGCACACAACCCAAGCCCTTTTGAAACGCCATTGCGCCTTGCATAGATGCGCTCATCATGTTCATACGGGCGTCAATGTCGCTGCCATTCTTCGTCGCACGTTCGATGTTAGCCCATGCACGCGTTAATCCATCGAGACCGATGCCGTCCGCAGGTGGATTAAAAGCAGGCGCCATGAATGTTTCCATGCAATGGGCGATGGCATCCATACCCGTTGCAGCGGTTAGTTTGGCGGGTAAACCGAGCGTGAGCTCGGGATCGCAAATTGCTGCTTTGGGTACCAAATGCCACGAGTGAAAGCCTAGCTTACGGTGGTCATCCACAATCAAAATCGCCCCACGCGCCACTTCGCTGCCTGTGCCGCTGGTGGTGGGTACGGCAATCAAAGGTGCGGCTCTATCGGTAATCAGCAGCGAACCACCTTCTATGGTTGCATAGGTGGTGAGCGGGCCTTCATGCGTTGCCGCAATCGCAACGCCCTTGGCGCAATCGATAGATGAGCCACCTCCAACTGCTATCAAGCCATCGCAATTGTTAGCTTTGTAGTTTGCAGCAGCAGCGCGCACAGCTGCCTCTGTTGGATTTGATGGCGTTTGGTCAAACACGGCCACGGTCATGCCCTGCAAATTATCCAAAGCCTTTTGCAGAATACCTGCCGCTTTGACACCTTGGTCAGTAATGATAAGTGGGCGAGTGATGCCGACTCGTTCACACTCCTGCTTGAGCAGTTTGATAGCGCCTGCTTCAAACTGGATGTGCGTCACATAATAAATAAAAGCCATGAAAACGCCTTGTTAAATTTCTCTAAGATATTAACGTACCAACCATTTCCGACTAGCATAGCTCATTGCATCTACTAAAGCTACCAAGGTCAACATCGCCAGCAAGATCGTGGAAGTTTTGCTCATTTGGAACAAGCCCATGTGGAAGGCCAACATTTGTCCTAGTCCACCGCCGCCTACCACACCGAGTACAGCTGCCGCCCGAATGTTGTTTTCCCAGCGGTAGAGCGTATAGCTCATGAGCTGGGGAATGATTTGCGGTAGCGTGGCATACCAAAAAATGCGCCCTTCGCCCACGCCGCGAGTGCGAAGGGCGAAGGCTGCTCCAGGCTGCGCGTTTTCGATGCTTTCGGCGAACAATCTGCCGAGCACACCAGCGGTGTGAAGGCCCAAGGCCAATGTGCCCGCAAAAGGGCCAAGACCTGCGGCTATCAGCAAGAGCGCAGCCCATACCAGTTCTGGGATGCTGCGCAATGCGTTGAGCAGCAAGCGCGCCGCACCTTTGAAATAGGCCTTGTCGCCTTCATGCGTTTTGCTGGCGGGAAGTGCGATAAGCAAGCCGAGAATGGCTGCGAAGACTGTTCCTAGCAGAGACATGGCCAAAGTCTCAAGCGAAGCTGTCCAGAGCTTGGCAACAAATTTGTTAGAAAAATCTGGCGACATCAGCTCGCCTATGAATTTTCCCATGAGCTTGGCTGAGTCGAGGCTGAAAAGCTGCGCCCATTGGAGATTAAGCGTCCAAAAACTGGCAATGGTTAACAAAATCAACCCGAAGACAAACCAGCAGGCCTTGCAGCGCGCATCAATAAGTTTAGGAGGCAAACTGTACGCCTCGTTGGCTGCTTCCTTGGCCGTTAGTTTGGATAGGGTGGTCATCCCAATTCCTTCCGCAGCCAGGAGCTGGTTTTGTCAGCCAGCCAAACGAGCAGCATGAAAACCAACAGCAGCGTGGCCACCTCGCTGCCTTTGAACATTTTCATCGAGTTGTCAAGTTGCTGCCCCAAGCCGCCCGCGCCCACAAAGCCAAGCACCGCGCTGGAACGAATAGCACATTCCCAGCGATAGACGGTGTAGCTAGTCAATTCAGCAGCATTTTGCGGCAGCAAACCATAAGAGAAAGCTTGCAACCGCCCTGTGCCATTGCGCATCAGCGATTGCGTGGCATGCGCTTCGCCACTTTCCAAAATTTCGGTGTAGACCTTACCCAGCATCCCCGCATAAGTGAGTGCAATTGCCAGCACGCCCGCCGTGGGTCCTAGGCCCACCACACGTACAAACACCAACGCCCATACCAGCTCAGGCACGCTGCGCAGCACAATCAGCAGCCAGCGAATCGCTTGGCGCAACACACTCGGCATCCGAGCCATCTTCCCCGAGAGCTGGGAGACCGACAGCGCTGATGTGCCGAGTAGCGTGAGCGGAATAGCCAGCACCAGCGCCAGCGCGATACCAGCCGTGGCCATGGCCACCGTGCGCCACGTTTCTTTGGCGATGAGTTGTAAAAATTCAGTGTCGTGCGCAGGCGGGAAAAAGTCGCTCAGAAAGTTACCCATAACCTTGCGGCTTTCGGGATGCCAAAGCAGCCAAGGCTTGAATTCAGTGATCACAAGCAACGGCCAAAGCAACAGCACCGCCGCCACCAGCCAGAAGACGCGGCCTCGCCAAGCCGGATCGCGTAGCGCAGGTGACGGCGTAGGTAAAACAGCGCTCATCGCTCTATCGGCAATGCATCACAGCAGGCTGGCCAAACTGCACTTTTTGTTCAGGAAACTCGTTGATTGGAGCAGGGCCAAACAACTCAATCTCATGCTGCGAATACAGTGTATTTAAATGCTCACGCGTTACTTGCGCTGTGGGTAAATCGAAAGAGACCTCGCCATCGCGCAAACCTATAATGCGCGGGAACGAGGCCATGGCGCGCTCGACCTGATGCAAACTACAAACTAGGGTTGTGCCGCGCGCATGCGCGGTATTTGTGAGGATATCAAGAGCTTGGCTTGAACGGGTGGGATCCAGGGCAGACAAAGGCTCATCAATCAACCAGAGCTTGGCATTCGAAGCGAGTAGCCGCGCCAGACCGACGCGCTGCCGCTCACCGCCAGAGAGGCGATCTACCCGTTCAAAAATCTTGTCATCCAGATCAAAAGCTTTCAAAGCATCGTGTGCCGCTGGAATTTCTGAGGGATAAAACAGCGAACGCAAACTGTGCATCAACCCCATTTGCGGCAAGCGCCCAGCAAGTACCGCTGTGACAACCCGCTGCCGAGGCGGCAGTGGTGGTACTTGCGGCGCTAAAAAGAGCTGACCACGCAATGTCTGCAGTGCGCGGCGAGGCAACATCCAAGGGTCTTGCCCTGAGATCGCCAATTGTCCGTTCGAAGGCTTCAAGGCGCAGGCCAATGCATGCAAAAACGTCGTTTTACCCGCGCCCGATGGCCCGATCACAGCCACATGCTCACCCTGATGGATCTGAATCGTCACATCCCGCAATGCATGCAAAGAATCATTTTTAGCAGCAGGATGGCGAACGCTTAAATGTTGTAGCTGTATTTGCAAAGCGGTAACCTGATAAAGCAATGAAGCGCGAGGGAACCCGATTAAAGCAGGCCAGCGCTCTTTGCTGCTGTCTCTAAGCCTTTGTAATTCTCTGGCTTGGTGGGCACATAGCGCGTGGCGCGGTTGAGTTGGAGAATCTCTTTACCTTCCGCGCTGTTGGCGTTCAGGTCTAACAGCGCTTTGGTGATTTTTTCACGCATGGCCGCGGGCATGTCAGCATGCACGCTCCAGTTGTAATTGAAATACGGCGGAGTGGTGTAGAACACATTCACAGCAGCAGTATCCACCTTCTTTTCATCGACGAATTTTTTCCAAACTGTCATGTCGAGCGCAGCAGCTGCCACACGACCACTGACTACAGACGCAATTGTTGCATCATGTG
>JAYSZH010000122.1:0-10033 GCA_043738155.1 Polaromonas sp.
GATCACGCTGTCCTTGGGGCCCATGCTCACGGCCTTGTTTGCGAGGGTGTTTATTGGCCACAAGTTGCCGCTGCGTACCATCATTGCGATTGTGGTGGCTGGCTTGGGCATTGCCTACATGTATGCCGCGCAAATCGATCTTAGCGACATGAAGCAGCTTGCCGGTATGCTGGTTGCGCTAGGTGTGCCGATTGCAGCAGCGGTGAATTGGACTCTTGTGCAACACTCGCAAGCGCATGGGCACAATGTTGACTTGGTTCCTGCTGTCATGGTGGGCGCGTTGATTTCTAGTTTGGTCACTTTTCCGCTGTCCATGCCTTTTCAAGCAACCGGACATGACGTGGCTTTACTCGCCATGCTGGGCTTGGTGCAACTAGCCATTCCCTGCGCTCTGGCCGTGGTGTGTGCGCGTTACCTCAAAGCGCCCGAAGTATCTTTGCTGGCGCTTTTGGAAATTATCTTTGGGATTGCTTTGGCATGGGTGGGTGCCAACGAAAAACCCGGCTTGCCAGTTTTGCTAGGTGGCAGCTTGGTGCTGGGTGCATTGGCGTTTAATGAATGGCTGGGTATGCGCGAGCGTGCGATCAAGCTATAACTCGTTGATCTAGCGCTATGATTAAGAGATGAACAAACAATACGGCCGAGCCGATTTAGCCCGCATTGCGGCCAAAGACATGGTCGACCGTGGTTTGACCGCTGAATTTTCAGCAGCATCATTGAAACAACTTGCGACTTTTGACAAACCCAGTCAGGAATCTGCGCCAGATATTCGAGACTTGCGCTCCTTACTCTGGTGCTCTATCGACAACGAAGAGTCGCGCGATTTAGACCAGCTCACGGTTTGCGAGCGTTTGCCAAATGGTGCTGTCAAAGTTTTGGTGGCTATTGCTGATGTGGATACTTTGGTCAAAAAAGGCTCTCCCATTGACGACTGTGCGCAGCAAAATACGACATCCGTCTACACCTCAGCGCGCATTTTCCCGATGCTGCCTGAGCAACTTTCAACCGATTTAACCTCCCTAAACCCGCATGTAGACCGTTTGGCCATGGTGACTGAGTTGGTTTTTGATGCTGAAGTCAATATCACTTCCTCCACCATCTACCGCGCCAAAGTGCACAATCAAAGCAAGCTGGCTTATGACGACGTTGCGGCATGGTTAGAAGGGAAGGGCGATATGCCTGCTGGCGTCCGCGCCGTTGCAGGTATGGACGAGCAAATTCGCACGCAAGATGCCGTGTCGCAAAAGCTGCGAAAACGCCGTTTTGAACAAGGTGCTTTGGAATTTAGAACCATCCAATCCCGCACTGTGTTTTCTGGCGACCAAGTCGTCGATGTTGAACAACAGCAGCCCAACCGCGCCCGCCAGCTGATTGAAGAGCTGATGCTGGCGACCAATGGCGTGACGGCGCGGTTTTTGGCATCCAAAGGCTATTCCGCGCTGTGTCGCGTGGTGCGTTCGCCTGAGCGCTGGCTCAAAATTGTAGAAGTTGCTAAAGATTTGGGCGAGATATTGCCAGTCGAGCCAGATTCCAAGGCCCTAGAAGTATTTCTCAGAAAGCGTCGTGAGGCTGACCCCCTGCGCTTTCCAGACTTGTCCTTGGTCATTGTCAAACTCATGGGTGCTGGTGAGTATGCCTTACAACTCGCCGGTGCGACACCCGTCGGCCACTTCGGTTTGGCGGTGCGCGCGTATTCGCATTCCACTGCGCCAAATCGCCGTTTCGCAGACTTGATCACCCAGCGCATTCTCAAAGCAGCCATCGTTAGCGCACCAGCGCCTTATTCTGATGCTGAATTGGAAGCGCTGGCAAAACACTGTAACGAGCAAGGCAGCGACGCAAACAAAGTCGAACGCCAAGTGCGCAAATCTGAAGCCGCACTGGTGCTGCAAGCGCGATTAGGCGAGGTTTTTGAGGGCATTGTGACCAGCGCATCCAGCAAAGGCGTATGGGTACGGGTATTTCATCCGCCGGTGGATGGCCGCTTGTCTGGCCCAGGCGCAGCGCCACGCATGGGGCAAAAAGTCAAAGCACGTTTGACTTTGGCCGATGTAGAGCGTGGATTTATTGATTTTGAAGAAGTTAAATAAAAATTAAACAACAGTGAGATGACAAGAAGCGTGCAAATTCCAGAAATTCGATGTGAAGTTAAAGGTTTGACTGGCTATATCAGCCTAAACCGCCCCAAAGCACTTAATGCAATCAGTTTGCCTATGATTCGGGCGCTGATGACTCAGCTTTTAGCTTGGAAAGACGATGCCAGCGTCAAACAAGTCGCCATTCGTGGCATGAGCAAGCCAAACGCTGAAGGTTTGGACGTGCCATTTGGCAACTTTAGCGCGGGTGGCGATATCCGTTTCTTCCACCAAGCCATCCAAACCGGCAACCCAGAGTTGGAAGACTTTTTCACAGAAGAATACGCGCTGAATCACCTGATTGCGAACTACCCAAAGCCGTACATCGCCTTCATGGATGGTTTGGTTTTTGGCGGCGGCATGGGTATTTCACAAGGTGCGAGCCACCGCATCGTCACCGAGCGCACCAAAATGGCCATGCCCGAAACGGGGATTGGGCTGTTTCCAGATGTAGGCGGTGGCTATTTTCTAAGCCGTTGCCCAGGTTTTGTCGGTGAATATTTGGCCTTGACCGGTGTGCAAATTGGCGCGGATGAAGCTATTTCCTACGGATTGGCGGATGTCAAAGTCAGCGCTGAATCCTTAGCTGATGTTTGGGAGTCACTTGCAACGCAGCTGGTAGATGATGTTGAAAGCCTTAAAACTACTATCAATAATATAGCTACTCAAGCAATAAATACGCCGGCTACAGTTGAAATTATGACTCTGATTGATGCCTATTTTTCACGATCCAGCGTATCGCAAATCATAGCTTCGTTAGATGCCTCAAATCTAGCTTGGCAACAGCAAACCGCAGCGACTTTGCGCAGCCGCTCACCGCTGATGCTGCACGTGGTTTTAGAGCAAATCCGCCGTGGCCGGCAGCTTGATTTGGCGCAAAATCTGCAAATGGAGCGCGGCATGGTGCGCCATTGTTTTTACACGTCACATTTGGGTAGATTTGGCAATGCCTCTGAAACGGTAGAGGGCATTCGCGCTTTGGCGGTAGACAAAGACCACCAGCCGCGCTGGAATCCAGCCCATATTGACGACGTCACAGACGACATGGTCACCCCGTTTTTCGTCAGCCCTTGGCCTGACCATGCACATCCTTTGGCGCACTTGACTGAACATTTGACGACGCATTCAGGCTGAGTCTGATTTACACTTGAGATCATGACGACCCATTTAGAAGCCGCTATCCTCAACACCGAGCGCGATAACGACTATTTCACGGCGACGATTGTGGGTTTGCCTAGTGAAATAACGCTGGGTAAAGTATTTACAAAGCGCAAATTGAGCCAACATCCCACCATCACCATCGATGCCACCACCGCTGCGGTTTGGCATTCTGATGCTGCACACGCTTTGCTGAAGCAACGCATCAAGCAAACGCCTAAGACAATGGGATTGCCGTACCCGGCGGGAAACTTTGCCCGCAGGCGGTCTGAAAAATCTTGTTTCTTGGCATTTTTACTGGGTTTTAGCTTGTGTGCAGTTTTGTTTTATGCCTATACGACGCAGCCTTGGCTACAACAACTCCTCGTTTTTTAAATGCTTGCTTAGATATTTTTAGTTAAAAAAACATGACTGACAACTTAGCATCCCCCGCGCCACAGCAAGACAATTTGGTCATTGACCCGCTGGGCATGAATATTGTCAACCGCATAGCACCTGACTCCACCATGCACGGCGATGTGTCGTTTTCTGGAGGTTTGCTGGTGCAGGGGGATTTGTCGGGCGCCGGGCTGGTGATGGGGCGTATGGTGGTGTGGCACAGCGCCCAAGTGCAAGGCCACTTTCGGGTGATAGGTGATCTGTATGTTTTTGGCCGTATTGGCGCTGTAGATGCTGATGCGAGCAGTACCGTGATCGAATGCATGGGTACCGCCTATATTGCCAGCACAGCTGCTACCACCGGGACAATTACAGCTCAAAGACTGCGGCTGTATGAAGGCGCGGATTTGCAAGGGCCGTTCAAGACCATTAAAAACATACAATCCTTGCCAGAATTAGACCAATCCGTTTGAATATAGCTATCGTTCAAACCCTTATTGAGTGCAAATATAAAACAACCTAATATTGAACCATGATCAACTACCCAACCAACCAAGAAAGTCAGGATCAACCAGGCATGACTGCACTTGGCTTAGCCATGCCAGACGTCCTAAAAACCCCTGTTTTGACACAAGTCGAGTCGCTTGACGTTGCAGAGGTTGAAGCAACCAGGTCCAGCGCGCCAGATGCCGTCAAAGCGGGCAAGCTGTGCATGATTGAGGAAGGTATCACTTTCACGGGTAATGCGGCTTTGCAGGGCACTTGCACTATTGCGGGTCAAATTGTGGGTAATTTGAAAGAGCAGTCTGGCGCGACATCGCAAATCGTGATCACCGAAACAGGCTCTGTCAGAGGCGATATTTTTTCGCACAAAGTCTCCGTCATGGGTGCGTGCAGCGGCACCATAGATGCCAGCGGTGGTAGTGTAGATTTGCATGCCAAATCTGTCGTCACAGGTCATATTCGGTATGGACAGCTGCAAGTCAATGGGGCAGATTTAAATGCAACGCTAGAACGTGTTGCAAAGTCTGCAGCTTGATATTGTGCTGACGAGTGAAGAGCTCAGGGTAGCTGCGCTGAGCGCATCTGCCAAGCGTGGCAAGTGGGTTGCAAGGCGTCGTGTATTTCGACGCTGGCTTGTCTGGATCACTTGGACTTATGTGCTGCCAGTTATTGGCTTGGCTACGGTTCTCAGCGTCTTGATGGGTTTGGTTTTTTGGCAATACATGGGGCATGATGCGGCATATGTGGCGACGCAAAAGTGGGTACAGCAAGAATTTGGAAGCTTTCAAACCAGTGCCGAAAACAAAAATAAAAGCAAAAATAGCAACGCGCAACCTAGCCGACTGGACAATACAAGCATGATCCCATTAACCGACGAAGCAACCCCTGATTTGCAAATTGACCGCCATTTGACGATTAAAACGAACCCTTAAAATAACTGGACATATAACAAGGACAAAACCATGAGCACCTCAGACACCAACATCAGCAACACCCCCCGTCTAGTCCCCGTTGAGCGGCTCAAAGCCATCACCAGCCTGATAGGTGAGGGGGCGGTGTTTGATGGTGGCTTTCAAAGCAGCAAAGACTTGGGCATCAAAGTGGATGGCAGGCTGAATGGCAACATTGTTTTTGAACAAGGCGGCGCGGTGCACATTGGTGCGACTGGGGTTGTGGAAAACACCTCGATTGAGGCCGATTACGTCTTCATCGAAGGCAAAGTAAAAGGCAGCATCGTGGCGCGCAAATCGCTTGAAATCACCGGTTCAGCCACAGTGATTGGCGACGCTTCTTACGATGCATTGGTCGATGTGCATCCGCGCGCACGTATTCGCGGCAAGCTGGAATACCGTGGCGATGTGGATGCGGATAACTGATTTTTAGATGCTAAATACGTCTCTAGCCGGCGTATTTATTGCCTAAGTAGCTATAAAAAATGTAGCAAATTTAACCGATTTGTCATTCCCGCGAAGGCGGGAATCCACAACTTTTATTTATTCCGCGTCTTCATCGCCCGCTCAACCTCGCGTTTGCCTTCGCGGTCTTTGATGGTGTCGCGTTTGTCGTGCTCGGCTTTGCCTTTGGCCAGTGCGATTTCACACTTTACTTTGCCGCCTTTCCAGTGCAAATTCAGCGGCACCAACGTGTAACCCTTTTGTTCGGCTTTGATGATGAGTTTGTCGATCTGCTCGCGGTGCAGCAGCAGCTTTTTGGTGCGAATGTTGTCGGGGTTGACGTGGGTGGACGCGGTGTGCATCGGGTTGATCTGGCAGCCAATCAAAAACAGCTCACTGTTGCGAATCACCACATAGCCATCCGTCAGCTGCACTTTACCTTCGCGCAGCGATTTCACTTCCCAGCCTTCCAGAACCATGCCGCACTCAAAGCGCTCTTCAAAAAAGTAGTTGTAAGCGGCTTTTTTGTTATCGGCAATGCGGGTTTGGACGGGTTTGGCGTCTTTCGCCTTGCCAGCTTGTGGCTTGGGCTTGGTAGGCGGTGAAACAGGGGAAGAAGATTTGGCCATAAACGACGAATAACGATAAGAAGCGATAAAAAACAGATAAATAATTGCAATAATCAGACAACATATATTGTGTGAATTTCTGCAAATTCAAACCCATTTTCCATGAAATCCGTCCATAAGTCCGTTCTCATCTGGTACAGCGCTGAAGAAATGTTCAATTTAGTCACTGACGTGGACAAATATGACCAGTTTTTGCCATGGTGCGACCATGCCAAAGTCATCCAGAAGTCAGATGCTGGTATGCAAGCAGAAGTCGGTATCGCCATGGGCGCGGTCAAACAAACCTTCACAACGCAAAATACCCACATCATTCAGCCAACAGGCCGGCAAATCGGCATGAAACTGGTCAACGGCCCGTTTTCAAAACTAGAAGGCACTTGGAACTTCACGCCTGTGGGCGACGCTGCTCAACGCGCTTGCAAAACGGAGTTGCACCTGAAATATGGCTTCGACAACGCGGTTTTAGCAGCGTTGGTAGGCCCCGTTTTCGACAAAATTGCCGCCAGCATGGTCGATGCTTTTGTGAAGCGCGCGGACCAAGTTTATGGATAAATTGTCTGACAAATCAACCATTTCAGTCACATTGGCGTATTCACCCGCGCCGCGTGAGGTGGTTGAAAAAGAGTTGGTTTTACCCGTCCACAGCAAAGTGCAAGACGCCCTGAAGTTTGCTAACTTGGCAGATTTTGCTTCGGATGAGCATTATTCATTGGGCATTTGGGGCAAAAAGACGACCATGAGCCATGTTTTGCAAGATTTAGACCGGTTGGAGCTGTATCGACCGCTCAAAGTAGACCCCAAAGTCGCGCGGCGTGAGCGGTTTCAAAAGCAGGGGGCTAGGACGACTGGGTTGTTCGCTAAAACCCGTGTTGGCGGTAAAGCGGGATATTGACTTTATGAATGTACGCTATATTTTTCATAGCTAACAAGGCAATTAATACGCCGGCTAGAGACGTTTTTATGCTCTAAAAAGAGGTGTTGAGCGAAGTTGATTTGAAACGAAGTTTATTTGCAATCTGAGGCAATGATGCCTTCAATGCGTTTTGACTCAACCGTGCGTGAAGCGTCATCCATGAAACCGCGCTCACCCTTTGCGTTGGTATGGCTGAGCCGCATACCTGAATCTAAGGTTGCTTTGGCTTGCTTGGCGCGTACACAGTTGTCAGCTTTGGCTTTGTCTTGCACCACTTGTTCGGCTTTCTTTTTCGCAGCAGCCTCGTCGTCAGCCTTTTTTGCGGCAGCTTCTAAATCTTTGTCTTTACCCGCATTGGATTGAGTGGTTGCTGTGGTTTTGGATTTTGTTGCAGCTTTTGCGCTATCAGCATCAGCATCAGCGTCTGCATTGGCTTTTTCGTCCGTATTGGCTACCGGCGTAGAGACTGCCGCCTTGCCTGGCTGCTGCAAAACGCGTTTGGCGGGAATATTGGCTGGCGGTGGTTGGTCGCTGAAGACTTTGCGACCACCAGCGTCAAGCCACATGTATTGCGCAGCTGCCGTTAAGCTAAAAACGAGTGCAAAACTAGCGGCTAGGAAGGACAAAGAGCTGCGAATAAATTTCATAAGCTGAAGTTTAGCCTGAACTCGGGCGATTTTGTGAACAAAGCCGACCAGTCTTGTGCATGCGTTGTATGTGACAAACGAAATAGGGGAGAACCCTTGTACAATACATGGCTTTGGAGCTTTCCAGATGCGTCTTTTAGGCAAAGCGCTGACCTTCGACGATGTGTTGTTGGTGCCAGCTTACTCCCAGGTCCTGCCCAAGGACGTCACCCTCGCCACCCAGTTTTCCCGCAATATTCGGCTCAATCTGCCGCTGGTTTCTGCCGCGATGGACACCGTCACCGAAGCCCGTTTGGCCATTGCCATCGCGCAAGAAGGCGGCATTGGCATTGTCCACAAGAATTTGACGGCGCAAGAACAAGCTGCCCAGGTCTCTAAAGTCAAACGCTACGAATCAGGCGTGTTGCGCGACCCTGTGGTCATCACCCCCACCCACACCGTTCGCCAAGTGCTTGCTTTGTCCGAGCAGTTGGGCATTTCGGGCTTTCCGGTCTGTGATGGCGGCAAAGTCGTCGGCATCGTCACCAGCCGCGATCTGCGCTTTGAAACGCGTTACGACGTGCCCGTCAGCCAAATCATGACGCCGCGTGACAAGCTCATCACCGTGCAAGAGTCTGACAGCACCACACCCGCCGAAGCCCGCGCTTTGCTGAACAAACACAAGTTAGAGCGCTTGCTGGTCGTGAACCGTGATTTTGTGCTCAAAGGCATCATCACCGTCAAAGACATCACCAAGCAAACCAGCTTCCCCAACGCTGCGCGTGATGCACACGGCCGTTTGCGCGTGGGCGCAGCGGTTGGCGTGGGCGACGGCACGGAAGAGCGCGTTGAAGCCTTGGTCAAAGCCGGCGTTGACGCCATCGTGGTCGACACCGCCCACGGCCACAGCCACGGCGTGATCGAGCGCGTGCGCTGGGTCAAGCAAAACTACCCGCACATCGATGTGATTGGCGGCAACATCGCCACTGGCGCGGCAGCTTTGGCGTTGGTGGAAGCTGGCGCAGACGCCGTCAAAGTCGGCATCGGCCCTGGTAGCATTTGCACCACCCGCATCGTGGCGGGTGTGGGCGTGCCGCAAATCATGGCGATTGACAGCGTGGCGACAGCGCTCAAAGGCACGGGCGTGCCGTTGATTGGAGATGGAGGTATCCGTTACTCAGGCGACATCGCCAAAGCACTCGCAGCGGGTGCGTCCACCGTGATGATGGGCGGTATGTTTGCAGGCACGGAAGAGGCACCGGGCGAGATTGTCTTGTTTCAAGGCCGCAGCTACAAAAGCTACCGTGGCATGGGCAGCATTGGCGCGATGCAGCAGGGCAGCGCCGACCGTTATTTTCAAGAGTCAACGACTGGCAACCCAAACGCCGACAAACTCGTCCCCGAAGGCATTGAAGGCCGCGTTCCCTACAAAGGCTCCATGGTCAGCATCGTCTACCAAATGGCCGGCGGCATTCGCGCCAGCATGGGTTACTGTGGCTGCGCGACGATTGACGATATGCAAAACAAAGCAGAATTCGTAGAGATCACCACCGCCGGTATCCGCGAAAGCCATGTGCATGATGTGCAGATTACCAAAGAAGCACCTAACTACCGCTCCGAGTAAATAAATGTCCCACCAAAAAATCCTCATCCTCGATTTCGGCTCCCAGGTCACCCAGCTCATCGCCCGCCGCGTGCGTGAGGCGCATGTGTTTTGCGAGGTGCATCCTTGCGATGTGAGCGACGAGTGGGTCAAAGCCTACGCGGCGGATGGCAACCTCAAAGGCGTCATCCTCTCTGGCAGCCACGCCAGCGTGTATGAGGACGAAACCGACAAAGCCCCGCAAGCCGTGTTTGAGCTGGGCGTGCCGGTTTTGGGCATTTGCTACGGCATGCAAACCATGGCGCAGCAGCTGGGCGGCAAGGTAGAAGCGGGCAAAACCCGCGAATTTGGCTCTGCCCAGATCCGCGCCCGTGGCCACACCGCCTTGTTTGACGGCATTGCCGACCACACCACGGCAGACGGTCACGGCATTTTGGACGTATGGATGAGCCATGGCGACAAGGTCATTGAGATGCCGCCCGGCTTCAAGCTCATGGCCTCCAACGATGCCTACCCGATAGCAGGCATGGCCGACGAAGCGCGCAAGTTCTACGCTGTACAGTTCCACCCCGAAGTAACGCACACGATCAAAGGCCAGCAGATTTTGGAGCGCTTTGTACTGCAAATTTGTGGCACCCGCGCCGATTGGATCATGGGCGATTACATCACTGAAGCTGTCGCGCATATTCGTGA
>JAYSZH010000123.1:0-3767 GCA_043738155.1 Polaromonas sp.
CATGCACCATGTCGGCTTCTAAAAACTGGCTCTCACCCGTGGCAGATTTACCCACATACAGCGCCGCATGTGACCAGGTCGATTGCGTCAAATACTTGATCGCGCTGCTCACCCGCGAGGTGCCCTCCACCAGCAGCACGTCACCCGTTTGCAGCACTTGCGCCAGCAAATCGGTGCGCGTGGGTGCTGCCGTGCCCGCTGTATGGCCGGGTTCACTTAAATAGCGGCTTAGGCTCCTGCCTAAGGTTTGCTGTATGCGGTTCATGAATCCATTGTGGCATGGCAAAAGTGCGTTTAAACCGGTTTTACCTAGGGACAACACCTAGCAGCAAACCGCTTTGCACGGCTTGCGGCAACCAAAGTTGGAGGTCAAATGGCGGGCCCCTGGCGGCCAGTTTATCGTTTTCTAACGCGGCTAAAAGCGATGCGCCCGCGAGCAATTGCGCCACAAAAGCTGCTTCTGCCGCCGTGCAAGCTGCAACCCTGGGTCGCAGACCGTGGCGCCAAACCAAGGCAATTTCAGGTGTGCTTTGTCGCAGTTTTTGACCCACTTCCTCAAAACTGGGTTCTGCATACAAGTGCGCGGTGATGATGCTGGCAATGGGAAATTCGCTCTGAATCAGCGCTGTACCTGGTGCAAGTTGCAGGGTCAGGGCGTCTGGATCTTGCTCGGTCAGCAGCGCGAACGTTGCTAAATCAGCCTCTTTGTCTGCCGCCGTTGCGGATGTGTGCAGCGCCCATTCGACTTTGGCCACATCGCTCAAATACGGCTCGGTTTGCAGCGCCGCAATGCTGGCAATAAACGCAGTTAATCCGTCGCCCCATTGCGCCAAATCGCCGCGCGTGGGCGGATGTTGCGCCCAAAAATCGTGGGCTAGGTGCTCAAAAGCGACATCGCCGATGAGTTGCGCAATCACGGGGTAGGCCGTTTGCAAGCTGCGCTGGGCGGATGCGGCGGCATTGGCTTGGTAGGTTTGCAAACCTCGTAATGGATATGGAGAAGAATACGAATTTAAACTTGAATTTAAGGTGTCATTTATGCCTCTAGCCGGCGTATTTATTGCCTGAGAAGCTATATTTTTTGTAGTAAAAATAGCGCGCAGTAAATCACGTTGTTGCTGCGCCAAAACGCTTGTAGGAAGCATCTTGCTCATAGCGCGTATGACTTTGCAAACGATCTAGCAAACGTCCTAGCTGTAGCCGCTTCAGCCAAAAGCACATCAAGCGCGGGAATATCTGTATCCCACTCAATCAGCGTTGGTGTATTGCCAAATTGTTGGATGGCATGCTGGTACAGCGTCCAAACGGGCGGTTTGACGCGGCTGCCGTGATCGTCAATCACGATGTCACCGCAATCGATATGACCGGCGAGGTGGATTTCGGCGACGTGGGCGGGATGGATGGCGTCTATCCAGCGCATGCATTGCGCCAGTGGGTCAACATTACACCCACGTGCTTGTCCACGGATTTGGTCATTCAGCGCATTGACGTAGATGTTATTCACGTCGATGAGCAGTTGGCAACCCGTGCGCTGCGCCATAGCGTTTAAAAACGCTGTCTCTGGCATCTCGCTGCCCTCGCAAGTCACATAAGCGGACAAGTTTTCAACGGCGATGCTGCGCCTCAATCGGTCTTGCACGCGTTGGACGTTGGCGCACATCACTTCCAAGGCCTCGTTGCTGAACGGAATCGGCAGCAAATCGGCGGCATGAACGGTGGTGTTTTTGATGTCAGCTCTTGCGAAGCAGGCATGGTCGCTGACGCGGATCGGGTCAATGTGGGCGACAAGGGCGGCTAATTGGTCTAAATGCCAATCGTCAAGCCCCACAGCAGAGCCAAGCGCCAAGCCCACGCCGTGCAGGCTGATGGGAAAATGCGCACGACCCTCGCGCAGCACCGCCAGCGCAGCGCCGCCTGCGCCAAAGAAGTTTTCAGAGTGAACTTCTAAAAAATCAAGCTGTGATCGCCGTTCTAGAAGCTCTTTGTAATGCGGGTGCCGCCAACCGATGCCGATATTGCTTTCCATCGTGTTAGCGGACTTGAAATTGCAATAGCTATTCAGGTGGCTATTTGCTTAGCTCTTCATGCTGGCTTTTTTCGCCTCGTCAGCCGTCATGCCTTTCATGGTGTTGCAGGTGCCTGCAGGGACGTATTTCCACTCGCCTTTGTCGCCGTCAACTTTAGATTGGCCGGCGCATGAATGCGTACCAGCCAAGTTGGCGCAGTCGTTTTGCCCCGCTTTGGCAATGCCATAGCATTTTTCTTTGGAAGCAGCAGGCGCAGCGGCATGGCTGGCGGCGTTCACGCCTGTTGAAATCATCACGGTAGATAACAAAGAAGCTGCTGCAGCAGCGATAAGTGCACGTTGGTTCATGTGAAGCTCCTAGAGGTTGAAAGTAAAAAACAAGATAAAACAATCAGAAGACTTGTGTAGAACGCCAAAGCAGCGCAAAGGTTCACATAGTTTACTGATTACACATTGGTCAAAACCAAGCTGCAATCCTTACAGTTAAAAGCAGGGTTGCAGAATGTATTACGCTAAAGATAACAAATAGGATTCAGAAATACCCGAGTATTTATTGCAGACGCGCCGTATTCTGCTAAATTCGCGGGCACCGATGATCGTAGATTTCAACAAAGGCTGGCATGGCGATTGAACTAGAGCTGGAGCAACACCGAACTTATTTGTTGCGTTTTGCACGTTTGCAGCTGCGAAACGATGCTTGGGCGGAAGACGCGGTATCCGACACGCTCTTGGCCGCTTTGGCCAAGCCGCATGCTTTTGAAAACAAATCGCAGCTGAAAACTTGGCTGGTGGGTATTTTGAAGCACAAAGTGATTGATGTTTTGCGGGTGCAAACGCGTGAGGCGAGTATCAATTTTGATGCTGAGGATGGCGGAAATGGCAGTGACGAGTTAGACGCTTTGATGTTTCAACCTGATGGGCACTATGTTTCCACGCCGTTGAATTGGGATTCCGCCAACCCGAATTTAGGCGATCATCCCGAAAAAAATCTAAGTACTCAGCAGTTTTTCATGGTGCTGGAGGCTTGCACCGAAAAATTACCCGCGGCGCAAGGGCGTATTTTTCTGATGCGCGAGTGGTTGGAGCTTTCGGTAGACGAAATTTGTAAGGAATTAGACTTAACCTCGACAAATCTTTATGTTCAGTTGCACAGGGCGCGCTTGCGTTTGCGCGAGTGCTTGGAGCTCAACTGGTTTGGCCCAGCGGCAGCTGAAAAATAAAATAGAAAAAATTGACGCTTAAGTATGAATGTTATATGAAAATTCCTTTTCGAGTGACCTGCAAGCAAGCGACAGCGCTTCTGATTGCGCAGGAAGACCGCAAAATCGACATGAGCGACAAAGTGGCCTTGCGCTTGCACGTTTACGCTTGCAAAACTTGCCCAAACTTCGAGCGGCAACTGCTGATCATGCGCAAAAGCATGAAGCTTTGGCGAAACTACGGCGCTGAGCTGAGCGAGACAAATGTGTCCAAAAACTGAAAGCCCGTAGCTGACATAAAATCCCCTATAAACAACACTATTGCAATTTAATATTTATAGCGCATAATGTCGGAGCGTGTCTTAAGACGCGCAGGTTTGGTGATAGGTCAGTTTCACGCCACAGCGGTGCCATATTTAGTTTGTTGGTTTGTTGTGCTTGTCGGGATCCCCGTCGCTTTGTTATTAAGAGTTTTTTAGGAGTCCCTCAATGGGCAACAAACTGTACGTTGGCAATTTGCCGTACTCGGTTCGCGATAGCGA
>JAYSZH010000124.1:0-1549 GCA_043738155.1 Polaromonas sp.
GATTGCAGTGCTATCCAACGCATGGCATTCGATAGCAAGCCGCCGAATACTTTCATAACTAATCTGATGTTTGCCGAATAGATCCATCCAATCATTCTAAACACTTGATTCAAGCTTAAACACCCTCTTTATATGCTTAAATTAATATAACAAACGAACAACAAAGTATTTTGAGATATAACGAATTGCATCTAAAGTCACCTTCATGCATGATTTAGCTTTTGTCTTCGCGGGTTTCTTTGTTGGCTTTGTGGTCGGGCTCACTGGGGTGGGTGGCGGATCGTTGATGACGCCGTTGTTGATCTTCTTTTTTGGGGTGAAGCCGCATTTGGCCATTGGCACGGATTTGCTGTTTGCGGCGTTTACCAAGTTGGGCGGGTCTATCAAGCTGGCGCGGGCGCGGGTGATTGACTGGCGGGTGGTCGGGCAGATGGCTTTGGGGAGTGTGCCTGCGTCGCTGGTGACGCTGTATATATTAGGCAAAGTGGGCGCGACTGACCCTGCTGTACAGCATGTGATGACCACGACACTGGGCTTTGCGCTGTTGCTGACGGCAGCTGCCACGCTGTACAAGGCGGTTTTGGGCAAAGCGGTGTCGCGCCACATCCATGCGGACGATATCGAAGCGGCGACCAAACCTAAACACTGGAGCCTGCCGGTGTTGTTTGGTGTGATTATTGGTGCGCTGGTAACGCTGACGTCTGTGGGCGCTGGCGCGATTGGCGTGACGGTGCTGATGCTGCTGTACCCCATGCTGCCACTACCGCGCATTGTGGCGGCCGATATTGCGCATGCGGTGCCACTGACGCTGGTGGCTGGCTTTGGCCATGCTAGCATTGGCTCAGTGGACTGGTCTTTGCTGACGCTCTTACTCGCTGGTTCGCTGCCGGGTATTTGGATTGGCTCACATTTGATGCTGAAAACGCCGGATCGCGTGATTCGCGGTGCGTTGTCGGTGCTGCTGGCTTATGCGGGCGGCAAGCTTTTGATGCTGTAACAGCAACTATTTCAAGCCAAGTGCTTGAAACCCCTTATTTTTAACGTTTTTAATATTTCTCACCAGCTATATCGCCATGTACCAATACACAGAATTCGACAAACAATTCGTCAAACTCCGCGCAGCGCAGCACCGCGACCAGCTGGAGCGCAACCTGGCTGGCACTTTGAGCGACGAAGAGTTCCGCCCGCTGCGGCTGCAAAACGGCTGGTATGTGCAGCGTTACGCACCGATGTTGCGCGTGGCGGTGCCGTATGGCGAGATCTCGGCAGACCAACTGCGCGTCATGGGGCGCATCGCCCGCGAGTTTGACCAGCCGAGCAAGGCGGTGTTTGACAAAGCCATCGGCACGCAAGCCACCTGGGGCACGACGCATCTGCCGGTCGGCTACGGCCATTTCACCACCCGCCAAAACGTGCAGTTCAACTGGATTCCGCTGACCGACAGCGCGGATGTGATGGATTTGCTGGCCACGGTCAACATGCACGGCATCCAGACCAGCGGCAACTGCATCCGCAACATCACCACCGACGAGCTGGCCGGTGTGGCAGC
>JAYSZH010000125.1:0-1546 GCA_043738155.1 Polaromonas sp.
AATAAATACGAATACGAAGGGACTTCCCACTTCCTGGTAACGGCATCACGTGCCAAGATTGGGTTGTAAAAGTCAATCTTAAACCTTTAAAAGGAGAAGTCCCATGAGCGAGATTACACGAATTGGCGTTGATTTGGCAAAAAATGTCATCCAAGTGCATGCTGTTGATGCAAGCGGCAAAGTCGTCACCAACAAAGCCTTGGTGCGAGACAAATTCATGCTGTGGAGCGCCCAGTTGCCAGCGGGTTGCTTGATCGCCATGGAGGCGAGCTCCAGCGCACACCACTGGGCGCGCAAACTGGTTGCGTTGGGGTTGGATGCACGCATCATTGCGGCTCACTTGGTGGCACCTTACCGACTACAGGGCAAAAGTGGCAAGAACGATGCCAACGACGCTGCTGCTATTTGTGAGGCCGCCTCGCGCCCCACGATGCGATTTGTTCCGATAAAGACCGTAGCCCAGCAAGGCATGCTGTGCGTACATCGTCTGCGCGAGGGCTTGAAAGAAGAGCGCACAGCTTGCGTCAACCGCATTCGTGGCTTGTTGGCCGAGTTTGGTCTGGTATTTGCCCAAAGTTCCAAAGTGCTGCGCGAGAACCTCAGCTGTGTCATTGAAGACGCCAGCAATGAACTCGCAGGCATGGCTCGGCTGGTGATCGAGCGTGCTCAATCCCAATGGGCTGAGCTTGACGCCCACATTCAGTGGTGTGACGCGCGCATTGCCGCGCACATCAAGCAAGACGAGCATGCCAAGCAAGCCATGCAGCTCATGGGTGTGGGGCCGGTGACCGCATCAGCGGTCGTCGCCACAGTGGGCGACTTCAAGCAATTCAAGGATGGTGCGCAGTTTGGAGCTTGGTTGGGCTTGACGCCAAAGCAAAACTCCAGCGGTGGCAAAAACAATCTAGGGGGCATCACCAAACGTGGCGACATGTATGTGCGCATGCTGCTGATTCAAGGTGCCAAAGCAGCCGTGCTGACGGCACACCGTCGTGATGATGCCATCTCCAAATGGGCGCACCAGTTGCGCGAGAAGACGGGCTGGCAGAAAGCTGTGGTGGCGCTGGCCAACAAGAATGCGCGCATTCTGTGGGCCATGTTTGCAAGGGGCAAGCCCTTTGATGCCGCGCATGTGAGTGTCAAACCTACAGGTTTGGCGCAGGCCACAAGCTAGCAATTAAAAGAAGTTGAACCCGATTGAAGCCCAATTTAAACTCAACCAAAGCCCGATTTAAGTACTTATGATTTCCTTGCCAGGCGTTAAAAAGAAGATGCAACAAACAGGTTAGACCAACAGCGGGCAAACTCGACTAGCCGGATGTGGCACTGCTTTGGACAGAGTCACGAAATACGAATGGAGTCCTGCTGTGCGGTTAGTATCTGGGTCCGCATTGAGAAATCGGTGCAACAAGACCGTCTGTAGATGTGCAGTCTGTTCCTCGCTTTGTCGCAGCCTCTGTTTATGCCCTTGCAAGGTAAATACCGTTATCAATGAAAAATACCGAAAACAATCTTTGACTTTGAAAGAAGTCCCTGTAGCCGGCTA
>JAYSZH010000126.1:0-9908 GCA_043738155.1 Polaromonas sp.
AGGAGTTCGCGCACTTCCATTTCGACCAGTTCCAACAACTCTTCGTCGTCAACCATGTCGCATTTGTTCAAGAAAACGATGATGTAAGGCACGCCAACTTGGCGAGCCAACAAGATGTGCTCGCGCGTTTGTGGCATGGGGCCGTCAGCTGCGGAGCAGACCAACACGGCGCCGTCCATCTGTGCCGCGCCGGTGATCATGTTTTTTACATAGTCCGCGTGGCCTGGGCAGTCGACGTGGGCGTAGTGGCGTGCGGCTGTTTCGTATTCGACGTGGGCGGTATTGATGGTAATACCGCGTGCTTTTTCTTCCGGTGCTGCGTCGATTTGGTCGTAGGCTTTAGCCTGACCGCCATATTTAGCCGCGAGCACTGTCGTAATTGCGGCGGTGAGCGTGGTTTTACCGTGGTCAACGTGACCAATGGTGCCCACGTTCACGTGCGGCTTGGTGCGTACAAATTTCTCTTTTGCCATTTTAAAATTCCTTAAAAAATCATTCTCAAGAATAAAACACTGTTTACTTCGACAAATACTACAAAACTGGTGCCCGTTCCGGGAATCGGACCCGGGATCTCTCCCTTACCAAGGGAGTGCTCTACCACTGAGCCAAACGGGCTAAATTTCTTACAATATCTCTATATAAATCAACAACTTATGGAGCGGAATGTCAGAATCGAACTGACGACATCAGTTTGGAAAACTGAGGTTTTGCCATTAAACTAATCCCGCTTAAACTTTCCGCTAAATTCCCTAAATCGCTCTCAAAACTCATCATTACACGTGGTGGAGAGAGCTGGATTCGAACCAGCGTACTCGTAAGAGGGCAGATTTACAGTCTGCTGCCATTAACCACTCGGCCATCTCTCCCGTGTCGAACCTCGGATTATGCCACGGAAAAGCCTTGTTTGTCGAGATTTGCCACTAATTTGCGACTAATCTTTGCAGTTAATGTCACCAGTTAATCGGCAGCAAGCCCTGTTTTAGCAGATAAGCATTTGCCAACCCGAAATGCCCGCAGCCGATGAAAGGCGCCGGTGGTCGCATGGCTGACAGCGGCGACGGGTGGTTCGCACACAGCACCAAATGTCCGTTTTCGGCATCTGACGACATTTGTAACAAAGCCTGCTTCGTCTGCGCATGCGCACCCCAAAGCATGAAAACGACGTTTTTATTGTGCTTAGCAACCAAACTGATCAACGCATCCGTCAGAACCTCCCAACCCAGCTTGGCATGGCTGGCGGGCAAGCCGTCTTCCACCGTTAAACAAGTATTCAGCAATAGCACGCCCTGCTCAGCCCAGCAAACCAAGGAGCCATCTTTTTGGCTCGCAATCGTCATATCCTCTGATCCCCGCCCAATTTCCTTGAAAATATTGCGCAACGATGGCGGCACTTTCACCCCAGTCGCCACCGAAAACGCCAGCCCCTGCGCCTGCGCCGCCCCGTGGTACGGGTCTTGCCCCAAAATAACCACCCGAACTTGATCTAACGGCGTTAATTCCAGCGCTTTGAACGGCGTTGGCGGGTAGATCACCGCACCAGCGTCGATTCGGGCTTCGAGAGCTTTAGCCAATGCCCGCCCCGCCTCACTGCTTAAAAATTCAGCAATCACCTCATCCCAACCCGCTGCGACAGGCCAATCGCGAGGTTGCCAGCGAATCAGCCGATTCGGCTCGCTGGATGATTGAAAAAGCTCGTTTTGCATGAAAATATGAATAAATATGGCTCTAGCCGGCGTATTTATTGCTTAAGTAGCTATATTATTTATAGTGAATTTGGCAAACTTTCGACTCGCTAAATATACGCCCACCCCGACAAGTATGCCAACGCCGTCCGTGAGCCAATCCAACCACTCGCCGTGCCGTGTTGTGGTCAGCAAACTTTGCAGCACCTCCATCAGCCCGCCGTAGCAAATCAACCCCAGAGCCACCGTTTTGCCGTGTTTAGCAAAAGCCAGCAGCCCCGCCACCGTCAGTGTTACAAACACCAGCACATGCTGCGCTTTGTCGTAAAAATCGAACGCTTTGGGTATGCTGTACGAGGGAATGAGCAGCAAAACCGTGGTCAAAACCAAGCCCCCAACAAATACAAACCCGAAGATGAATGGCATGATTTGCTTAAAAAACTGCTTCATGGAGGCTGTTTTAAGACGCAAACAACTTCACCAAAGCCTCACCCGGATCACCCGCCCGCATAAACGCCTCGCCCACCAAGAAGGCATGAACGCCCGCCTCCCGCATCCGCGCCACGTCTGCCGGCGTGGTGATGCCGGATTCGGTGACCAAAATGCGGTCTTTCGGCACATCGGCCAGCAGACCAATCGTGGTGTCCAGCGTCACTTCGAACGTCTTCAAATTGCGGTTGTTGATGCCAATCAGCGGCGTTTTCAGCTTTAAACCGCGCTGTAATTCAGCCGCATCATGCACCTCCACCAATACTGCCATGTCCAAACTACGGGCAATATGCTCAAATTCTGACATTTGCGTATCAGTCAGGCATGCGGCGATCAGCAAAATCGCATCCGCTCCCATGACGCGCGATTCGTAGATTTGGTAGGCGTCGACCATGAAGTCTTTGCGCAGCACCGGCAATGGGCAGGAGGCGCGGGCTTGACGCAGGTAGTCACTGCTGCCTTGGAAAAAGTCTTTGTCAGTGAGCACTGACAAACACGCCGCCCCGCATTCTGTATAGCTTTGCGCGATGTCCGCCGGCTCAAAATCAGCCCGCAACACGCCTTTGGACGGACTGGCTTTTTTGATTTCGGCAATCACGGCGGACTGGCCGGCAGCGATTTTGGCTCGCATAGCGCCCACGAAATCGCGGGTCAAGACGCGGGATTCAGCGTCTGCACGGACAGCTTCCAGCGATTTGCGCTGTTTGGCTGCCGTGACTTCTAGGTGTTTGACGGCAGTGATTTTGTCGAGGATGTTGTCGTTTTTGGCGGTCATAGCGTTCAGTTGCTCAATTGTTTGGTGATCGTGGAAAGCTGCGTCAATTTTGCCTTAGCCGCTCCTGATTCAATAGCACTTTTGGCAAGTAATACGCCGGCTTGAATCGAATTTGACACATTGGCAGCATACAGCGCCGCACCGGCGTTGAGCATGACGATATCGCGGGCAGGGCCAGGCTGGTTGTCTAAAACGCCCATCAGCATGGCTTTGGAATCTTCAGGGGTTTCTACGCGCAGGGCGCGGTTGCTGACCATTTGGATGCCAAAATCTTCGGGGTGGATTTCGTACTCGGTCACTTCGCCATTTTTCAGCTCACCGACCAGCGTGGCCGCGCCTGTGCTGACCTCGTCCATGCCGTCTTTACCGTAAACGACCAAGGCGTGCTCAGCACCCAAACGTTGCAAGGCGCGGACTTGGATGCCGACCAAATCGGCGTGGAAGACGCCCATCAGGATGTTCGGGGCGCTGGCGGGGTTGGTCAGGGGGCCTAGGATGTTGAAAATCGTCTTCATGCCCAGCTCTTTGCGGATGGGGGCGACGTTTTTCATGGCGGGGTGGTGATTCGGCGCGAACATGAACCCGAGGCCGACATCGGCGATGCACTGGGCAATCGCGGCGGGCGACAGGTTGATATTGATGCCCAAGGCTTCGAGCACATCCGCGCTGCCGGATTTGCTGCTGACGCTGCGGCCGCCGTGTTTGCTGACTTTCGCACCTGCCGCTGCCGCCACAAACATGGAACAAGTCGAGATATTGAAGGTGTGTGAGCCGTCGCCACCCGTGCCGACGATGTCGACCAGGTGGGTTTTGTCCGCCACTTCCACTTTGGTCGAAAACTCGCGCATGACCTGCGCGGCGGCGGTGATTTCACCGATCGTCTCTTTTTTGACACGCAGCCCGGTGATGAACGCGGCCATCATGACGGGCGACATCTCGCCACTCATGATGAGGCGCATCAGGTGCAGCATCTCGTCGTGGAAGATTTCGCGATGCTCAACGGTACGGAGCAGCGCTTGCTGGGGGGTGATTTTGTGTGGCATGGTGATTTTAGACCCTATTTTTGGCTGTAGCCGACGTATTTATTTACTATGTAGCTATCAAATGTATAGTAGATTAATCCGAAAAATTAATCAAGGAAGTTTTTGAGCATCTCATCAGGATGCACCCAATGCGGTAAAGCGCGGATGGCATCCAACCAACGATGGATATGCGGATAGTTTGCCACGTCAACATTCACTTGATGCAACCAAAATAGGTAAGCGCTGCAACTTATATCGGCGATGGAAAAACCACTTGGCAGCAAAAAGCTTGTTTTCTCAAGACAGTGATTCAAAGTATCCAAATCGGCCAGAACCCGAGCCCTCAAATACGTTCGTACTGATTCAGTTTGCAGGTTGTTCTGTGACAAATACCGCAAGTTTGGCAAGCTAAAACCAATGCGATTAGCCTCCCAAGATAGCCATTCCAATGCAGCTTGCCAACCGTTTTCTGCCTCACCACCATCAAATCGCTTTGTTTTTTCAGCCAAGTAGATTAGGAGCGCATTTGACTGGCACATCGCTTGGCCGCTATCGACGAGCACAGGAACTTCACCAAACTTGCTGGCCTCCTGAAAATCGGCTCGGCGCAGCTCGTTTGGCTGCGTCAAATCCACCCAACGAAAGCTGTGAGGCACTTGCGCTAACGCAAAAAAAAGTCCTACTTTGTACGAGTGACCAGAATCCAAACCGCCGTAAAACACGAGTTCATTATTTTTATTCATTTTATCAATCAAATATGACTCTAACCGGCATATTTATTGCTTTAATAGCTATTATTTTCATAGTAAAAATGCATCGATTCTAGTCAAGAAAATTTTTCAACATCGCATGCCCATGCTCAGTCAAAATCGACTCAGGGTGGAACTGCACGCCCTCCATCCGCACCGCAAACGGCAAGGTTTTATGTCGTACACCCATGATTTCGCCGTCGTCCGTCCAAGCGGTGATTTCTAAATCTTCTGGGCAACTAGCGCGTTCAATCGCCAGCGAATGGTAACGATTCACCGTAAACTGCTGCGGCAAACCGGCAAACACGCCCGTTTGTGTGGTGCTGATGACGCTGGTTTTGCCATGCATGAGCTGCTGTGCGCGGATGATTTTGCCACCCAGCGCCGCACCAATCGCTTGGTGCCCCAAGCAAACGCCCAGAATCGGCAGCTTGCCAGCGAAGTGAGTGATCGCTTCCACAGAAATGCCCGCCTCTGCTGGTGAGCAAGGGCCGGGGGAGATGACCAGGCGGTCGGGATTGCGGGCGGCAATGCCTTCTAAAGTGATTTCATCGTTGCGAAAAACTTCGACTTCCGCGCCCAGTTCACCCAAGTATTGGACGATGTTGTAGGTGAAGCTGTCGTAGTTATCAATCATTAGGAGCTTCATACCAAGCCCTCCTCAACCAGTTCGCTGGCTCTGAGCAAGGCTCGCGCCTTGGCCTCTGTTTCTGCCCACTCCAGTTCGGGCACGCTGTCGGCCACCACGCCGGCGGCGGCTTGCACGTAAAGCGTGTCGTTTTTGATGATGCCGGTGCGGATGGCGATGGCCACATCCATGTCGCCGGCAAAGCTGAGGTAGCCGCAGGCGCCGCCGTAAAGGCCACGTTTTATTGGTTCGAGCTGGTCGATGAGCTCCATGGCGTGCACTTTGGGTGCACCTGTCAGCGTGCCGGCAGGGAATGTGGCTTTGAGGACATCCATCGCTGTCATACCTGGGTTCAAAATGCCCTCCACATTGCTGACGATGTGCATCACATGGCTGTAACGTTCGACCGCGAAGGATTCTGTGACCTTGACCGTGCCGATTTTGGCGATGCGACCAATGTCGTTGCGGGCCAGGTCAATCAGCATGACGTGTTCGGCACGCTCTTTCGCGTCGTTGATGAGTTCGACCTCGGCGGCTTTGTCCAACTCAGGCGATGCACCGCGTGGGCGTGTGCCAGCGAGGGGGCGAATCGTCACTTTTTGCTCGGTTCTTTGTCCCGTTTCATCGGTGATTTCCACCATTTCTTGGCGTACCAAAATCTCTGGGCTCGCGCCCACCACTTGGAAATCGCCGAAATCGTAAAAATACATATACGGTGATGGGTTCAGCGAACGCAGTGCCCGGTACAGGCTGAGTGGCGACTCGGTGTAGCGCTTTTTGATGCGCTGGCCGACTTGGACCTGCATGAAGTCGCCGCCGGCAATCAGCTCTTTGGCGCGCAAAACGGCGGCCAAATAGTCCGCTTTGGCGAAGTCGCGCACAGCGGGGTGGGCGGCTGACGGGTAGATTTCGGGCGCATTCACCGACGATTTCAACATTTCTTTCAACGCATACAGCCGAGCTTTGGCCACGGCGTAGGCGTCGGGCTGGGCGGGGTCGGCGTAGACGATGAGGGACAATTTGCCGGAGAGGTTGTCAATCACCGCCAGTTCTTCGCATTGCAGCAGCAAAATGTCGGGGCAGTGCAGCTCGTCGGGCGGGCAAGATTTTTCCAGCTTTTTTTCGATATAGCGCACCGCATCGTAGCCAAAATAACCCGCCAAACCGCCGCAAAAACGCGGCATACCGGGTTGCAAGGCGACTTTGAAGCGCTGCTGGTACTGGGCGATGAAGTCCAGCGGATTCATGCGGCTGGTTTCAACGACGACGCCATCGGTCACGACCTCGGTTTTGGCCTCTGCGCCAAAGCCGCTGGACCGCAGCAAAGTTTGGGCCGGTAAGCCGATGAAACTGTAGCGGCCAAAACGCTCACCACCCACCACAGATTCAAGTAAAAAGCTGTTATAGCCGGCGTATTTGTTGCCTAAAGTGCTATTATTTTTATTGTCTTTTGATGCATTTTTCGATGTATTTTGGGTTAATTTTAAATACAAAGACAGCGGCGTTTCAAGGTCGGCAAAGGCTTGCAGCATCAAAGGGATGCGGTTGTAGCCTTGCGCTTTGCGTTCGGTAAATTCTTGTTCGGTAATCACGGTGAGGCCTTATATTTTTGCGCCAAAAATGCGGTTGATTTTTAACGGCTACTTCTGCGGGTGAACAAATGAAGTTTGTTTCGGCAGAAGCTGTTCAAACAATGTTGCCAAGATTCTGCAGATTACGTAAGTAGTGCAGCATTTGACAAAGGAGAGGTGAGCGTTAAATTGAGGGACGCCAAAGCCAAGCTCCTCGGTCGGAGTGACCGGTGCTTGAACCTAAAGTGACGGCGCTGAAAACGCGGTGTTTAAACATAAGGCAACAGTGTAGCAAAGTCCGAAGACATTGCCACCAAAAACGCTTCAAATTTACCGAAACTAGCGTAAACCCGAGGCAAATAGAACGAGTGCATCCGTGATAATAATCATTAAAAAATAGCACGGTCGTTCGTTTTTTATGTTTTCAAATCTGTTCATGTCATTCACTTGTGGAGATTCCTATGTTTAAAAAATTCTTACCCCCAATTGCCGGTTTGGCTGTAGCGCTTGCTTGTTTAGTCGGTACGCATAGTGCCGCGGCTGCAACGGTGGATGTTGCGGGTGTTAAATTTGAAGATTCCATTGACCAGCGAGGTAGTAAGCTGGTACTCAATGGCGCGGGTGTGCGCTACAAAGCGGTGTTTAAAGTGTATTCGGCGGGTTTGTATTTACCCAAAAAGACGACTTCACCTGAAGAGGCTTTGTCTATGCCAGGTTCTAAGCGCATTAGCATCACCATGCTGCGTGATATCGACTCGAACGAGTTGGGCAAGCTATTCACACGGGGCGTGGAAGACAATGCGCCGAAAACCGAGATGTCAAAGTTGATTCCAGGGCTGATTCGCATGGGTCAAATTTTTAGCGACCAGAAAAAGCTGCTTGCGGGTGACAGTTTTACGTTTGAATGGGTGCCCGGAACGGGTGGGCTTTTGACGGTCAAAGGCAAACCGCAGGGTGAACCTTTCAAGGAACTTGAATTTTTCACTGCATTGTTGCGTATTTGGCTGGGTCCCGTGCCTGCGGATTACAAGCTGAAGGAAGCTTTGCTTAGCAAGCCGAGCAACTAAACTCAACCAACTCAATTTAGAAGGCAAATGGCATCCATGGAAAAGATTTGGCTCAAAAGTTACCCGTCTGGCGTGCCTGCAGAGATCAACCCAGACACTTATGAATCTTTGACTCAACTCTTAGAAGAGGCTTTTAAAAAGCATGCAGCAAGACCGTTTGCCGTATGTATGGAGCAATGGATGACGTACAAAGAGGTGGACGACTTGTCCGCCGCTCTGGCTGCATGGCTGCAAAGCCAGGGTTTGGAGCCGGGTGCACGGGTGGCGATCATGTTGCCGAATTTGCCACAGTTTTCTGTCACCATGGCGGCTATTTTGCGTGCTGGTTACACTTGCGTGAATGTGAACCCACTGTACACACCGCGTGAACTTGAACATCAACTGAATGATTCTGGCGCTGAAACTATTGTTATTTTGGAGAATTTTGCATCGGCTCTGATTGAAGTCATCAGCAAAACACGCGTCAAACGGGTTGTACTGACTCGGGTGGGTGATTTATTAGGTGCAGTTTTTGGAAAATGGATCACTTTTGCGGTCAGACATTTGAAAAAGGCTGTTCCTGCTTATGCTTTTTCAACCGGAAAGGATCTGCAAATTACAGCGTTCAATGATGCGATTTCATACGGGAAACGTCTGCCACTGAAGCCTCACGGTGCAACACTGCAATCTACAGCTTTTTTACAGTACACGGGAGGCACGACCGGCTTGTCTAAGGGCGCAGTGCTGACACATCGCAACATTGTGGCGGCCGTATTGCAAGGGGAAGCTTGGTTCACGCCGGCCATGCACCGTGTGGGTGATGTACGAAATATCAACAGCATTGCGGCTTTGCCGCTTTATCATATTTTTGCATTGAATTTAAGCCTGTTATCTATGCGGTGGGGCGCACATATGACCTTGGTGCCTAATCCTAGAGACTTTCCTGGTTTTGTGAAAACTCTTAAAAAAAGACCTTTTCACATGCTGCCTGCGGTCAATACTTTATTTAACGCGCTGTTGTTGCAGCCAGACTTTAAAAATATAGATTTTTCTAGCCTATGTGTCTCTCAAGCTGGGGGCATGGCCGCCTCTGCTGGTACGGCTCAAAGTTGGCTAGCTGTGACGGGTTGCCCCATGATTGAAGGCTGGGGTATGAGTGAAACAGTAGCAATGGGGACAAACAACCCCGTTAACAACAAAGAATTCACCGGAACAATTGGCTTGCCGTTGTCAAGTATTGAGATTGCGATCAAAGACGAAGTCGGCAACAGTCTGCCGCAAGGGCAGTCGGGAGAGATTTGCATCAAGGGTCCGAACGTGATGACAGGCTACTACAACCAGCCAGAAGAGAATAAGAACGCCTTTACCCCAGACGGTTATATGAAAACTGGTGATATAGGCATTATGGACGAGCGCGGTTATACAAAAATTGTTGATCGATTAAAAGATATGATCATTGTGAGTGGATTCAACGTTTATCCAAATGAAATTGAAAATACGGTCTCTTTATGTCCAGGCGTGCTCGAATGCGCGGTGATTGGTGTGCCTGATGACAAAGCCGGCGAAGCTATCAAGCTATTCATTATCAAGAAGGATGCTACTTTGAGTGAAGAAGATGTCAAAGCGTATTGCCGTCAGAATTTAACGGGCTACAAAATGCCAAAGTACATTGTCTTCAGAGAAGATTTGCCAAAAACAAATGTGGGGAAAATCTTGCGCCGTGAACTACGTGCGGGTAAATAGTTTTCACAGTAAGCGATACAAAAGGGTGCTTACATAAGTCAGCACCCTTTTTGTCAGCACCCTTTTTTTGAGTCCATTTTTACAGATGGAAAATGTACGGACGAAAAAAAACCCCCAGCCAATTGACTGAGGGTTTTTCTATTATAGAAGCCTGACGATGTCCTACTTTCACACGGGAATCCGCACTATCATCGGCGCTAAGG
>JAYSZH010000127.1:0-9868 GCA_043738155.1 Polaromonas sp.
ATGCGTCGCTGATGGGCATGAGCTCGATGACGCCATCTTTGGAATGGTTGGCCACGCGGGCGGATTTGTCAAAATCTTGCCAGCGGCTGAAGTCGGCTGCTATGTAGTTGCACATCACCTCTAGGCAATAGGGCACACCTTTGCGCTTGACCAGCTCGGCCATTTCTGGCGCGCTGAGAAACAAGGTGCCATGGCTGCGAAAGGAGGCCAAGGTGTCTGTTTGGGATTTGATTTCAGCAAGCTTTGCTGTGTTTTTTGCGATGGTTGCAGCTTCTAGGGTCATCATGATGTAGTCTCATTTGTTACGTTGAATCAAGTTTAGAAGTTAGCAAACACAAATGAAAGTGGCAAATATGTATCAATTTAGTCAAATATTTATCATAATTACAACATAAATTGCCATAATTAACAAAAAAACCTGCACTACGGAGAAACTATGGACGAGCTAGACAACCAGTTGATCGCCCAACTGCGGCACAACGCGCGCTTGAGCGTGGCTGATCTGGCGCACATGCTCAAAGTGTCGCGCGGCACGGTGACGAACCGGCTGCGCAAGCTGGAAGACGATAAAACGATTGTGGGCTACACCGTGCAGCTCAAACCACAAACCGAGCGCGAAAGCGTGCGTGCATGGGCAGGCGTACAGGTGGAAGGCAACCAAACCCGCGAGGTGATTGTGCGGCTTTTGGGCGAACCCAGCGTGGCCGCGCTGCACGACACCAATGGCCGCTGGGATTTGCTGGCCGAGCTGGAAGTGGCGTCTATGGGGGAGCTGTCAAAGGCACTGGAGCGGATTCGGCTGCTGAAAGGCATCCGCAGCACCGAAACCAGTATTTTGCTGGCTTCGTATAAGTGATTTAGCTCTGTCGCTTTCCCTAGGTTATTATTTAGCCATGACAAATCAATATGAAACTTTCCTGCGCCATGTCGACACACACGGCGTATTCAAAGCGGACCGCACGGGCACGGGTACGAAAAGCGTGTTTGGCTACCAGATGCGTTATGACTTGAGCCGAGGCTTCCCGCTGGTGACGACCAAGAAGGTCTTCGTCAAAGCCATCATCACCGAGCTATTGTGGTTTTTGACGGGTTCAAGTAACAACAACTGGCTGACCGAGCGCGGCGTGACGATTTGGGACGAATGGGCCAAACCGGATGGCGACCTCGGCCCTGTGTACGGCGTGCAGTGGCGCTCCTGGCCAACGGCGGATGGCCGACACATAGACCAAATCTCAGAAGTCATTAAAACCCTGAAATCCAACCCCGACTCGCGACGCATCATCGTGAGTGCTTGGAACGTGGGTGAGTTGGACAAAATGGCCTTGATGCCTTGTCATGCCTTCTTCCAGTTTTACGTCGCGCCACCCACAGTTGAAGGTGGCAAAGGTAAACTGAGCTGCCAGCTGTACCAGCGCAGTGCCGATATCTTTTTAGGCGTCCCCTTCAACATCGCCAGCTACGCCCTGCTCACCCACATGGTGGCGCAGCAGTGTGACTTGGATGTGGGCGACTTTATCTGGACTGGCGGCGACTGTCACATTTACAGCAACCATGCCGAGCAGGTCGCGTTACAACTCAGCCGCACGCCCATGGCCGCCTATCCAAGCTTGAACATCAAACGTCGACCTGCGTCGATTTTTGACTACCAGTATGAAGATTTTGAGATAGTCGGCTACGATTCACACCCTGCCATCAAAGCGCCTGTGGCGGTTTAAAACTATGCAACTTAACCTCATCTACGCACGCGCGCGCAATGGCGTGATTGGCAACAAAGGCACGTTGCCGTGGCATTTGTCTGAAGACCTGGCGCATTTCAAAAGCTTGACGATGGGCTGCCCCGTCATCATGGGGCGTAAAACCTGGGATTCATTACCGCCACAGTTTAGGCCTCTGCCCGGGCGCACCAATGTGGTGATTACCCGTCAAACTGATTGGCGTACAGACGGTGCTATACCAGCGAATCACATGCTTGAAGCGCTATCTATTTGTGAGCACATGAGCCTGATCTTGGAACCAAACCCCGAGCAAGTTTGGGTGATTGGTGGGGCTCAAATCTATGCTGAAGCCTTGCCTTTGGCCAAACGCATTGTCGTGACTGAAATTGATGCTGACTTTGAAGGCGATGCCTTTGCACCCGAGCTAGGCGCTGATTGGCAAGAGACGGTGCGTGAGGCGCACACCTCGAAAGCCGGCATGGCGTTTAGCTTTGTCACCTATATGCGCAAGGAAGCCTGATGAAGGAATTGTCATGAAATTCGCCACTTGGAACGTCAATTCCCTCACCGTGCGTCTGCCGCAAGTCTTAGACTGGCTGGCCGCCAACCCCGTCGATGTGCTGGTGCTGCAAGAAACGAAGATGACGGATGACAAGTTTCCAGCAAAGGCTTTTCTTGAAGCTGGCTACAACGCGCAATGGTTTGGTCAAAAAACCTACAACGGCGTGGCGCTACTCAGCAAAGCCGCATTGCCTGTTGCGGATGTGGTGAAGAACATTCCTGGTTTCACCGACGACTTGGCGCGAGTCATCACGGCGACGGTTACCGATGAAAAACTAGGCGAAATCAGAGTCATAGGCGCGTATTTCCCGAATGGGCAAGAGCCCGGCAGCGAGAAATTTGACTACAAAATGAGCTGGCTGCGCGGCCTGCGCGATTGGCTGAAGGTGGAACTGGCAGCGCATCCCAAGCTCGTCATCATGGGCGACTACAACATCACTTTTGACGATTTGGACGTCTGGGACCCGGTTGGTTTAGAAGGCACGATTCATTGCACAGAGGAAGAACGCTACCAGCTGAGGGCGTTGGTTACGCTGGGTTTGACGGACGCCGTGCGTTTGTTCGACCAGCCACCCAAAAACTACAGCTGGTGGGATTACCGAGACTTTGCTTTCCGAAAAAACAGGGGGTTGCGGATTGACCATATTTTGGTCAGCAACGCACTGAAAACGTCTGTGACAGCTTGTGCGATTGACAAATTACCCCGCAAAAACGAACGGCCGAGTGATCATGCACCAGTGGTTGTGACGATAAATTAGCGACATTTTAAATTAAAATTGCTATAATATTTATAGCTACTAAAGCAATAAATACGCCGGCTATAGCCATATTTTACGAATTTTTTGCCTATTTCTCACGAATACTTTGATCTATTCTTTACCCAAGCCCAACTCTTGAATCTTGCGGGTAATCGTGTTGCGTCCAATGCCTAGTTTGTGGGCGGCATCGATACGGCGGCCCTTGCTGCTCGCAAGCGCGGCTTGGATCAAATGGGTTTCGAAGCGGCGCGTCATCTCGTCCCACACGTCGGTACGGTCAGTCGCCAACAGTTCTTGCGCGACTTTGTACATGCCCTGCTCCCAGTTGTCGGTAACTTCAGTGCTGGCATACAAACCATTGAATGCGTTATTGAGGTCACTGGGCACCGCAGCAGCATGTGAAGCGACAGGCGCAGAAGCTATTGGCGCTATAGGGACGGCAGATGTGACAGCATCGCTTCGATGATGTTCTGTAACCGACGGCGTCGACGCAGACATGGCGGAGGTTTGCACCTCTGGCGGCAAATCCTTAGGCTCAATCACCTGACTAGGTGCCATCACAGTGAGCCAGTGGCAAATATTCTCAAGCTGACGCACATTACCAGGAAAGCTGAAACCGGCCAACTGCGCCAAAGCTGCTTCTGTAAAGCGCTTGGGCTCAACGCCCAGCTGCTTAGCGCTTTGAGTCAAAAAGTGCTTGGACAGCATGGGAATGTCTTCGCGGCGCTGGTGCAAAGCTGGCAAACGCAGGCGGATGACGTTCAAACGGTGGAACAAATCTTCCCTGAAACCGCCCTCTTTCACGCGCTGCTCAAGGTCTTGATGCGTCGCGGCGATAACGCGAACATTGGTTTTGATAGCCGTGTGGCCACCGACACGGTAAAAATGACCGTCGCTGAGCACGCGTAAGAGCCGCGTTTGCAGGTCAAACGGCATGTCACCAATTTCATCCAAAAACAGTGTGCCGCCATCGGCCTGCTCAAAGCGGCCACGGCGCATGGTTTGCGCACCGGTGAAAGCGCCACGTTCGTGCCCGAAAAGTTCGCTTTCCAACAAATCTTTGGGGATGGCGGCGGTGTTGATGGCGACAAACGGGCCTTCGCGGGTTAACGTTGGCAATAAGTTTGAACCAGTTTTAGCAGCAGATTTGGTCACATCGCCTCTGGGTGAGTGCTTGTGCAAAGCGCGGGCAACGAGTTCTTTGCCGGTGCCACTCTCCCCAGTAATCATCACCGTGACATTGCTTTGCGAGAGCTTGCCAATAGCGCGAAAAACGTCTTGCATGGCAGGCGCTTGACCCAGCATTTCTGGCGCTGCCACCATGCGCTCTTCTGCCACTTCTTCGCGCAAGCTCTCGTCAACGGCACGGCGAATCAGCTCAACCGCTTTGGGCACGTCAAACGGCTTGGGTAAATATTCGAAAGCGCCACCTTGAAATGCAGACACAGCGCTGTCCAAATCAGAATAAGCCGTCATGATGATGACAGGTAAACCAGGGAATTTTTGTTTGACTTTTTCGAGCAAATCTAGACCTGAACCGCCCGGCATGCGGATGTCGCTGACCAAGATCTGCGGTGCCTGGTCGCTGCCATCTTCAAGCTCGTTCAACGCGCTCAACACATCGCGCGGGTTGGTAAAACTGCGGGTTGGCAGGCTTTCGCGCAGCAGCGCTTTTTCTAAAACGAAGCGGATGGATTGGTCATCGTCTACGATCCAAATGGGCTTCATGTGTTGTTTAACCTTCTATCAAAGCAGCGGTATTAATATTTTAAAATCTGTCCGCCCTGGCACGCTGTCGCATTCAATCAAGCCATTGTGCTGCCCGACAAAGGTTTGCGCCAGTGTCAGCCCCAAACCTGAACCGCCGTCTCTACCCGACACCAAGGGGTAAAAAATGCGCTCTTTGATCGCTTCCGGTATGCCAGGACCGTTGTCTATGACATGCAATTCCAGTGCCAATTTATAGCGCTGCTTACCAAATGTAACCTGCCTGGCAATACGGGTTTGCAGCACGATTTCAGCACTTGCGGTTTGAATCAACGCTTCTAAAGCGTAGCTGGCGTTGTGCACGATGTTGAGCAGGGCTTGAATCAACTGTTCGCGGTCGCCTCTGAACTCAGGAATCGAGATATCGTACTGGCGTTTGATGCTCAAACCTGCAGGAAACTCCGCCAAGATCAAGGAGCGCACACGTTCACAAACTTCGTGGATATTCACATCGCCCACCACATGCGGTTTGCGGTGCGGGGCGAGCAATCTATCCACCAAGGACTGCAATCTATCGGCCTCGTGGATGATGACCTGCGTGTATTCATGCAAGCTTTTGTCAGCAATTTCCATCTCAAGCAACTGTGCCGCACCGCGAATGCCTCCCAAAGGATTTTTAATTTCGTGCGCGAGGTTGCGAATCAACTCTTTGTTGGCTTGTGCTTGCTCTTGCGAGCGCTCTTCACGGTCTTGCTTGGTTTGCTGCTCGATAGGCAAAAGCTCCACCAATATATCACCTGCCGTCTCAGTTGGTGTCACGATGACGTGAACTGGCACAGGCTCTTGGCCTAGGCGCTTGAGCTTGGCGTCGTAACGCAGGGTAGCAAATTGATTGGCGATGGCGCCAGTTAATGCCGAATCCATCAGCTCAGGCTCAGTGAAACAATGCGAGATATGGGTGCCTTGAATCGCGCGGCGCGAGGAGCCTAAGGCATCTTCAAATGCGGCATTCGCAAAAAGTACGATGCCAGTACGCTGAACCACCGCAACCGAGGTGGCCAGTAAATCGAGCGACTTCAAGGCGACTTCAATTCGCGCGAGCGGTGGAACCTTGGTTGCGTCCCAACTCACGCTTGATGCCTGCAATATCACTGTCGTTGCGCGCAATATTGGCTTTCAACTCTGCGACACGGTCAACGTAGCGTTGTGGATTTTTGATGTCGAGCGCGTTTCTATCTGGTTCGCCATTGTTGTATTCTTTGAGCAGCTCGGCTTGCTTTGTCTCAGCTCTTTTCAGCTCAGACTCTAAAATACCGCGTGAATCAGAATCGCGGTTTTTTTGTTCTGCGTTGTCAGTGCGTTGCCCACTGCTACTTGTCGAAGTTGCTTTTGGCGTTAGCGAAGCTACACGAACCGGCTCTGAACCGAAGACGCGCGTGCCCTGCACGACAGTGACATTTCCGCCCTCAAGCAGTTTACAACCACCATTTTTTGAGGTTTGCGGTTTGTCGGTGTATTCGTTGCCCGCACATTTGTAGGACGCACTTGTACCGCTTTGCGCATGGCTCTGATTAACGAACAGTACGCAAACGAGCAAAGAAACGAGCGAAGTGAATTTCATACCACCATTATCTAACAAACTGAACAAATAAGCCCTAAAAAAACAAAAAGGACAGCGAAACCTAAGTTTTACCGTCCTTTTTAGTCTACAAAATACTGAATTAGTTCAACAACTTAGTCAGCATTGCTCCCGTTTCGAGCTAATTACAGCTGGTTTTACAAAGAATAATACATGTCGAACTCAACTGGGTGAGTCGCCATACGCATACGTGTGACCTCAGTCATTTTGAGTTCGATGTAGGCATCAAGCATGCTGTCGGTGAACACGCCGCCTTTGGTCAAGAACTTGCGGTCTGCGTCGAGGCAATCCAAGGCTTGGTCCAAGCTGTGGCAAACGGTTGGAACCAATTTGTCCTCTTCCGGTGGCAGATGGTACAAGTCCTTGGTGGCTGCTTCGCCTGGATGAATTTTGTTTTCCACGCCGTCCAAACCAGCCATCATCAAGGCTGCAAAGCCGAGATAAGGGTTCATCAATGGATCTGGGAAGCGTGCTTCAACACGGCGACCTTTAGGATTTGCCACGTGCGGAATACGGATCGATGCAGAGCGGTTTTTAGCAGAGTAGGCCAATTTGACCGGCGCTTCGTAGCCTGGAACCAAACGCTTGTAGCTGTTGGTGCCTGGGTTGGTGATAGCGTTCAAAGCGCGAGCGTGCTTGATGATACCGCCGATGTAGAACAAGGCGTACTCAGACAAACCAGCGTAGCCGTCACCAGCGAATAAGTTTTTGCCGTCTTTCCAGATGGACTGATGCACGTGCATGCCAGAGCCGTTGTCGCCAACGATTGGTTTTGGCATGAATGTCGCGGTTTTGCCGTAAGCGTTAGCTACGTTTTGAACCACATATTTCAAGACTTGAGTCCAATCGGCACGCTCTGTGAGTGTGCTGAATTTCGTGCCCAATTCGTTTTGGCCCGGACCTGCAACTTCGTGGTGGTGAACTTCAACAGGGATGCCCAAAGATTCGAGAATCAAAGACATCTCAGAGCGCATGTCGTGCATGCTGTCAACGGGAGGCACTGGAAAGTAGCCACCTTTGACGGTTGGACGGTGGCCGTGGTTGTTGCCTTCCATTTTCGAGCCAGAGTTCCATGGTGCTTCGTATTCGTCGATTTTGAAGAACGAACCTGACATGTCTGTGTTCCAGCGAACGCTGTCAAAGACGAAGAATTCTGGCTCTGGACCGAAGTAAGCCGTGTCACCCAAACCAGAAGCCTTCAAATAAGCTTCTGCGCGCTTGGCCACAGAGCGTGGGTCACGGTCGTATGCCTTGCCGTCAGCCGGCTCAACCACGTCGCAGCTCATGAACAGCGTTGTTTCTTCGAAGAACGGGTCGATATTGGCAGTGTTGGCATCAGGCATCAATTGCATGTCAGAGGCTTCAATGCCTTTCCAGCCGGCAATTGAAGAACCGTCAAACGCGTGGCCTGAGGTGAATTTGTCTTCGTCAAAATGAGACACAGGCACGGTCACGTGCTGCTCTTTGCCACGGGTATCGGTAAAGCGGAAGTCAACAAACTTGACCTCGTTGTCTTTAACCATTTTCATCACGTCAGCGACGGTCTTTGCCATCAAAATCTCCTAAAACGCCATTTGGCGGGTTGATAAAACAAACTATAAAGCATGAATTGTGCCAATCTGCACCTTCTTGATGCTGACTCAGCTCTTCATTCGCACACCACTAAATCATCAAATTATTCAAATTAACACTGAGATTTTACAAGTTTCCCTGCCCAAAAATAGCTCATTTTCATCAGAAACAAAAATTTACCAGCGATCAAAATGCCTTATTTTGGTGCATTAACAGTAATGCACCAAATTAGCGCATCATTTCAGGGCCGAGCTTCAAATCAAATTTATGTAAGCCTGCCAACATCTGTGGATATGCTAGGTTGACTGCGCCCGGTTCACCTTTAACGCCCAATTCAATGTGTCGCCCGTACGTTGGATGATCCACACTTGGCAGACTAAACACCTTGATGCCGGCATAATCGCGCTCTAGCGAAATCATCAACGGCGTTAACGTCGCTTCCATAGAGCCGAAAACAATCACCGATTTTTCGATATAAGTTGATTTTTGAAACAAGTGCCCATATTGCGAATCCAAAACCGCAGCGACCATCGGCCAAGCCATCACTGGAAAACCCGGCACAAAGTGCACCGCACCCTGACCTGTTTTACCTGCACAGCTAAAGCCAGGAATTTTGTTGTAAGGATTCACAATAATTTGCGCCCCGACAGGGAACACGCCCATATTCAAGCGGTGGATATTGTCCGGGTGCGTTGGCTCATACGTCGTACCGTTGTCCCGCGCGGTGTCTTGCATTCGCTCGCGAATCAAGGCCTCGGCTTGCGGATGCAAAGCTAAGTCAACACCCAAGGCCTTGGCAGCACATTGCCGGGTATGGTCATCCGGCGTAGCGCCAATACCACCCGTTGAAAACACCACATCGCCCGAATCAAACGCGCGTTTCAAGGTTGCGGTGATGCGCTCAGGCGAATCGCCCACATAGTCAGCGTAATCCAGTTGCAAACCGCGCTCGGCCAACAATTCAATGATTTTGGGCAAGTGTTTGTCGCTGCGTTTGCCCGACATGATTTCGTCACCAATGATGATGAGGCCGAAACTTGGCCGCTCGTGTTGTGTTGCTGTCATTAATTCAATCGCTCGACGTTAGGCAAAGTAGATGCGGGTGCGGATGCGGTGGGATTGACTGAAATAGCTGGTGCGTCTTGGTTGCCAAACGTATTTGACGTTTTATAAGCATCAGATTGGGCGGTTTTTGCCGCGTCAACAACTGCTTGCTCAGAACGCATCTGCGCCAAGGCGTCTAAACAGTAATGGCTGAACCACAACGATGCAAAGCCGAACACCAAGGTGTAAATCCAAATCGCCACCGGCACCAAAATCACAAAAGCGGCAGCAAACAAAGCACCAGATGCCCACACCAAGCTAGGCGCAGCACCCAAGTAGCCGCTGATAACGCCGATCACCAGCAAATTACCACGGTGCTTTTTCATCAATGCTTTGCGCTCATCTACACTCGCATGTGCTGCCAAAGCATCAAAACTCATCACCCGATATGTGAGCCAACCCCAAATCAACGGCGGCAAAATCAAAATCAGCGGCGGAATAAACCACAGCGGAATGCTGATGAGCAGCACGATAACCGCCAACAAAGTCGCACTCAATGACCATGTCACCGAACCCGCAAATGAAGCGCCATTTTTACGCTCCAGCTTCGGGAAACGCCGCTCTGCCACCAACGTCACCATCGCTGGGGTCATCATCACGGCCACCAAGATCAAAGACAAAATAACCACCAGCGGAGTGACAGCAAAAATCACGACCAGCGGCACGAGCACCGTTTTAAGGCTACCCATACCGTTGTTTTGCAACCAGGTCCAAAAGGTGTTTAACCAGCCATAAGAATCCAGCGAGACACGCACCCACTCCAGCGCTGGCTCCCAAAAGAAGTAGCCCAAACCCAGCGCTAAACCAACCAT
>JAYSZH010000128.1:0-3736 GCA_043738155.1 Polaromonas sp.
TGCGGCGAAAGCCCTCGGCCTCGCATTGCGTGAAGAACGAGTCGTTGCTGACGTACAAACCCATCAACTTGGTGTTTTTAGCAGGGCAGCAAGTCGTAAAAATCTCTAGATCAAATTCGTCTGGCAAATTGTCCAGCACCAAACGGCTGCCTTCCATCTTGAAGCTGCAACCTTGGCCGTTCACCAAAACGCGCGACAGATTCAACTCGTCGCCATCCAGCTTCAAGGGCTGCACTTCCACAGCAGTATTGCGGCGAACGTGCATTTTGTTCAGCACGCGCGTTTTTGCAGGGTCAAGGTCAAACGTCAAATCGACCGTGTCAATCCAATACGCAGGCGCTGTGTAGTCTAGGCGGTTGATAGCGATGGCTTGGCCTGCGCTTTCGTCGTTCTTATGCTGCAACATGCAGATTCTCCAAAAAGTTGGTGTCTAGTAATTCGTTGTAATTGGCTACCGCTGCAATCACGTGTGGGCCTGCTAATTCTGCTGCCGAGTGCCCTGTGCAAATCGCCACAGCACGCATGCCAGCACGGCGCGCAGCTTCGATGCCGAAGGGCGCATCTTCAAAGACAACACAATTATAAGCCGGCGTATTTATTCGCTTAGCTGCTTCTAAAAATATAGCAGGCGTGGGTTTTCCTGTCAATCCTTCGTCACCCCGAGCAATGGCGTCAGGGGCAGGGTGCAGCTGCAAGTGTTTCAATACAAATTCAACGTTATGAATATCACCCGCTGTGCCCACCCCAATTTTTAAACCACGTGCCCGCGCTTGCGTGGCGAAGGCTTTAAAGCCAGCGACTTCTTTGAAAATAGGCCCGAAAACCTCACGGTACAAAGCCTCTTTTTCATGCACCATAGACCAAGCTTCTGCTTCGTCTAAATCTGGCTGATCAAGCAAGAGCCGCACACATTCCAAACCAGTGCGTCCCGTGGTGCGACGCATCATTTCTTCAATGCTGAGATTGACATTGTGTTTTTTCGCAAATACCAGCCAAGTCTCAGCATGGTGCGGCATGGAATCGACCATCGTGCCGTCCATGTCGAAAATCAGGGCACTAACCATATCTTGCTTGTGTTGCTTGTGTCGCAAGGGAGAAGAAATCATTTTTAAAAATACTAACTAAAAAATGCCAACAGGGCTTGTCAATGGAAATGTGTTTGAAATGACCGCAAAATCGCGGTCATTGTGTAGCAGATCTGCATCGCTGTGCAAACACCATGATGCCACCAGTAAATCAATACTACTGCGCACAGTCTGCCCATCGCGCCGAAGTTTGCGGTAGATTTGCGCTGCATTTGTCGCTACTTTTTCACCGCCAGCTGGGTGGACTGGCAACGCTGTCAAGGCTTCATGCGTGTTTTTATACTCATGATCGCTGCGTATGCCTCGCAGCACTTCCATCAGCACCACATCAAGCATCACAAAATCCAAGCTTGAATCACCCAACATGGCATCTAACTGCTTAGTTTGTGATGTTTGCGTTCCTTTCAAATAGTCAATCCAAACACTTGAATCGACGGTAATCATGGACGCGCGCCCTTGTATTTTTCTGCAGCTTGTGCATCTTCTTGCACTGTAGGGCTGATTGATATTGACGAAGCGAATGGGTCATCCTCAGTCCATGAGATTTTTCCGCGCAAGGCGCGTATGCGCTCATAGACAGCTTTGCGTGCAATGAGCTGCAATCCCGCCTCAACAGCGTCTTTTTTAGTACGAAACCCACCTGCTTGCATGGCTGCCTGCATGATTTTGTCTTCGATAACGATGTTGGTGCGCATGTTGAGCCCCTTGTTAGAATTTGTGTTTAATGTGTATAAATTATATATTTAATACACATTAAATGCAAATTAAACGCCTTGCTTCAAACTGGCTTCAATGAACAAGTCCAAATCCCCATCCAACACCTTCTGCGTCGCTGACGTTTCCACATTGGTACGCAGGTCTTTGATGCGGCTGTTGTCCAGCACGTAGCTGCGGATCTGGTGTCCCCAACCCACGTCAGTTTTGGTGTCTTCCAGCTTTTGTTGTTCTTCTAGTTGTTTGCGCATTTCCAAGTCGTACAACTTAGAGCGCAGTCGTTTCCATGCCACATCGCGGTTGCCGTGCTGGCTGCGTCCATCTTGGCATTGCACAACCGTGTTGGTGGGAATGTGCGTCAAGCGTACCGCAGAGTCTGTTTTATTGATATGTTGACCACCCGCACCACTGGCGCGGTAGGTGTCCACGCGGACATCAGCGGGGTTGATGTTGATTTCAATCGAGTCGTCAATTTCTGGGTATACAAAAATCGACGCAAACGAGGTGTGGCGTCCACCGGATGAGTCAAATGGTGACTTGCGCACGAGGCGGTGCACGCCTGTTTCGGTTCGCAGCAGGCCAAAAGCGTATTCGCCTTCGATCTTGATGGTCGCGCCCTTGATGCCGGCGGTATCGCCCGGCGTTTCGTCTTCAATCGTGGTTTTGAAGCCTTTGCGCTCGGCGTATTTGAGGTATTGGCGAAACAACATGCTCGCCCAATCGCAAGCCTCGGTGCCACCCGCGCCAGATTGGATGTCCAAAAAGCAATTCAGCGGATCGGCCGGGTTGTTGAACATGCGGCGGAATTCCATTTGCGCGACTTGTTCTTCCAGCTTGGTGGCTTCTTCTTTGATGTGCTCCAAGCTGTCGAAATCGCCTTCTTCCTTGGCCATGTCGTACAACTCGGTGTTGTCGGCCAGCTCGGTGTCCAGTGTTTGAATCGTCAGCACCACGCCGTCAAGTGCTTTCTTCTCACGCCCAAGTTCTTGGGCTTTCTTCGGGTCGTTCCAGACCGTTGGATCTTCTAAAGATGCATTGACCGTGCGTAGGCGCTCAGATTTGGCATCGTAGTCAAAGATACCCCCGTAAATCAAGCGTCCGGGCGGTCAAATCGACCAAGTGGCTGCCAATACTGTTGATTTGTTCTGCGTCCATGAGATTTACCCTTGCGAAATTTTTAGTGTTGAATCGAGACAAAACATCTCGTTAACCGAGCATTTTCGCATGTTTGACTGAATGTTGACGCCAACTAGGCTTTCAAAACTTTTCGAGAACTTTTGAGAACTTTGGGGTTAAGCCTTCACAAATTCCTCGATCATCTCCGCCAACACCAACGGCTGGTCGTGGTGCATCATGTGGCCGGCGTCTTGCACGACTTTGATGGTGCAATTGGGCACATTTTTGAGTCGTTCATGGAATTCTGCCAGCGAATATTTGCCGTTCCACCAGCCGCTGAGTGAGTCGTCACTCGCTTCCACCACCAGCACGGGCGCGGTGATGTTTTGGTACAGCGCCAGTGACTCGGCCACGTTGTTCAGGTTGGCGTTGATGATCTTGTGCGCGGGGTCGCCCAAAATCTCCCATTTGCCTTGCGCGTTTTCTGCCGCCCAATGTGTTGCCAGCCAGTTCGCTTTGGCTTTGCCGGCTTCGTCTCGGCCTAGGCGTGGGTTGGTTTTCATCAAGCGGCGGGCGACGCCGTCGGCTTTGTCGTAGGCGGTTAAATTTAGCTCGCCACGGTGCAGCTTTTTCAGCTCGTCCATCCACTGCGCGTAGCGGGATGGTGCTTTGTCGGAGGCAAACACCGGCATGCCAAAACCTTCTAGATTGATGAGTCGGCGCACGCGCTCTGGTCGGCTGCCAGCGTACATCATCACCACATTGCCACCCATGCTGTGGCCGACCAAATCGACGGGTTGATTCGGGGCATAGTGGTCGAG
>JAYSZH010000129.1:0-1539 GCA_043738155.1 Polaromonas sp.
TTGAAGGAAACGTCCAGTGAGCATTAATGGAACACTAATTGCAGCGATGATCGTTTTCGCATTGCTGGTGCTGTTCACGATGAAATTCGTGTGGCCACCGATTGCGACCGCTTTGGACGAACGCGCTGCAAAAATTGCTGACGGCCTCGCTGCTGCTGACAAAGCCAAGTCCGAACTCAACAACGCCAACAAGCGTGTTGAAGACGAATTGGCTAAGTCACGCACAGAAACCGCTACGCGTTTGGCTGATGCCGAGCGTCGCGGTCAAGCGATTGTCGAAGAAGCCAAGGTCAAAGCGACTGATGAAGGTAACAAAATCATTGCTGCTGCCAAAGTTGAAGCCGAGCAACAAACCGTCAAGGCCCGTGAGACCTTGCGTGAGCAAGTGGCTGCATTGGCTGTCAAGGGTGCTGAGCAAATTCTTCGTAAAGAAGTCAATGCTGGCGTCCATGCGGATTTGTTAGGTCGTCTTAAAACAGAGCTTTGAGACTGAGCTTTAATCTCAATCTTTGACTGAACTTTAAACCTAGAACTACACGAGCACTTTATGGCTGAATTAGCAACCATCGCCCGTCCCTATGCGGAGGCGCTTTTTAAAGCAACTTCCAAGGATTTGAACGGTGCCGCCGTTTGGGTGGACGCCTTGTCTGCTGTTGCGCAAAATGCGCAGCTGCAGCAATTTGCTGACAGCCCCAAAGCGAGTACAGACCAAGTTTTTGATCTGATCGCTGGCGTGGCCCAGGTGGATTTGCCGGACGCAGCGAAAAACTTTCTGCGTACCGTCATCGAAAACGGCCGTTTGAGTGCTTTGCCTGAAATGGCAACACAGTTTCGTGCCTTGAAAAATGCGCAAAGCGGTTCGTCTGATGCTGTTGTACACAGCGCCTTTCCTATCGACGGCGCAGCTTTGGCTGACTTGGCGGTCACTTTGGAAAAGCAATTCAAGCGCAAGCTCAACCTGTCGGTTGTGTTGCAGCCTGAGTTGATCGGCGGTATTCGTGTGGTGGTGGGTGACGAAGTGCTCGACACGTCTGTCAAAGCCCGCTTGGAACAAATGAAAGTGGCTTTGACAGCGTAAAGCAGTCATTAGTCAATTTAATAAGCTAACTAAAGAAAGAAGGAAAGAGTCATGCAACTCAATCCAGCAGAAATCTCTGAACTGATCAAGAGCCGTATTGAAGGCCTCTCAGCCAGCGCGAACATTCGCAACCAAGGCACTGTGGTTTCAGTGACCGACGGCATTTGCCGCATCCACGGTCTGTCGGACGTGATGCAGGGCGAGATGTTGGAATTCCCAGCCGGTAGCGATGGCATGCCCACCTACGGTTTGGCATTGAACTTGGAGCGTGACTCTGTGGGTTCCGTGATTTTGGGTGAGTACGAGCACATCTCTGAAGGCGACACGGTCAAATGTACCGGCCGTATTCTTGAAGTTCCCGTCGGCCCTGAGTTGCTCGGCCGTGTGGTGAACGCTTTGGGTCAGCCTATTGACGGCAAAGGCCCGATCAACGCCAAAATGACGGACGTGATTGAAAAAGT
>JAYSZH010000130.1:0-9821 GCA_043738155.1 Polaromonas sp.
CATCGACGCGCTGCATCAGATGCACGTAATCGCCAATCACATGACCCGCACCAAGTTGCATAGAAGCATCTTGGACGGTAAACGGTACTGTCTTTAAAAACAGTTCTACGCCAGCGGCAAGCTGAGGCAAAACGGGTTTGAGATAAATGGTGAGCAGCCGGAAAGCCTCGATACACACCGTACAAACGTCGTGTAAACGTGCTTCCATACCCTCTTTTTTTGCCAATTCCCAGGGTTTATTGGCGTCCACATAGACATTCACACGATCAGCCAAGAGCATGGTTTCACGCAGCACTTTGCCAAAATCACGGGTTTCGTACAACTCAGCCATGCTCTCTTTTTGAGAGCTGATGAGGCTTATTAATTGCTGGCCATCTTCAGAAATTACACCCAATTTGTGGTCAAACTTCTTGGCTAAGAAACCGGCGGCACGGCTGGCGATATTGATGTATTTACCCACTAAATCGCTGTTCACCCGCGCCATGAAGTCATCGGCGTTGAAATCGATGTCTTCGTTGCGCGCCGACAACTTAGCCGCCAAGTAGTAGCGTAGCCACTCCGGGTTCATTCCCAAACTCAGGTATTTGAGCGGATCCAGCCCCGTTCCACGGCTTTTGCTCATCTTTTCACCGTTGTTCACCGTCAAAAAGCCGTGGACAAACACATTGGTCGGGGCTTTGCGGCCGCTGAAATGCAGCATGGCGGGCCAGAACAGGGTGTGAAAGGTGACGATGTCTTTGCCGATGAAGTGGTATTGCTCCAAGGCGGGGTTGGCCATATAAGCATCGAAATCGACACCGCGCTTGTCCAGCAGGTTCTTCAAGGACGCCAAATACCCGACGGGTGCGTCCAGCCAGACGTAGAAGTATTTGCCCGGTGCGTCGGGGATTTCAATGCCAAAGTACGGTGCGTCGCGGGAAATGTCCCAGTCGCCTAGGCCTTCTGACGTGCTGCCGTCGGGGTTGGTGCGAACGGAGAACCATTCTTTAACCTTGTTGGCGACTTCGGGTTGGAGTTTGCCATCTTGCGTCCATTTCTCTAAAAACTCAACACAGCGCGGGTCTGAGAGTTTGAAGAAGAAATGTTCGGAATTTTTGAGTTCTGGTCGCGCACCTGAGAGCGTAGAAAACGGGTTAATCAAGTCCGTCGGTGCATACACCGCGCCGCAGTTTTCGCAGTTGTCGCCATACTGGTCTTTGCTGTGGCACTTGGGGCACTCGCCTTTGATGTAGCGGTCGGGCAGGAACATGTTTTTCTCAGGGTCGAAAAACTGCTCTATCGTTTTGGTTTCAATGAGTGATCCGCCCTTTTCAGCAGACAAATCACGCAAATCTTTGTAGATTTGACGGGCCAACTCGTGGTTTTCAGGGGCGTCGGTGCTGTGCCAGTTGTCAAAACTGATGTGAAAGCCGTCTAAATACTGTTTGCGACCAGCGGCGATATCAGCCACGAACTGCTGTGGCGTTTTGCCGGCTTTTTCGGCGGCAATCATGATGGGTGCGCCGTGGGTGTCGTCTGCGCCTACAAAATTGACAGCATTTCCCTGCATTCGCTGAAACCGTACCCAAATATCAGCCTGGATGTACTCCATGATGTGGCCGATGTGGAAGTTGCCATTTGCGTAAGGCAAAGCGGTGGTAACGAAAAGTTGGCGTTGGGCTGTCATGCAGAGGTCTCAGGGATATTTTGAATCTAAGCTGGTATTTTATGAGTTGTCGTTACACTTCTAGCAATAATCATGCTTCCTAGCCCTTAAAGTCTGCCCAAATCACTCTTTTCAACTATTTTTTAAACTGAATTTATTTTTATGGCCACCCAAGAACAACTTCTGCAAGCCCTGCAAACTGTCGTTGACCCGAACACGGGACGTGACTTTGTGACCAGCAAAGCGCTCAAAAACCTGTCCGTCACAGACGGTGACGTCACTTTTGACGTGGAGCTAGGCTACCCCGCCAAAAGCCAAATTGCGGGCTTCCGAAAAGCGCTGATTGCGGCGGCCAAGGGCGTGGCTGGCGTACACAACGTGTCGGTCAACATCACCACCAAAATCACGGCGCATGCGGTGCAGCGCGGCGTGGCGCTGTTGCCGAACGTGAAAAACATTGTCGCGGTAGCCTCAGGCAAGGGCGGCGTGGGCAAAAGCACGACGGCGGTGAATTTGGCTTTGGCGCTGGCGGCTGAAGGTGCGTCGGTTGGTTTGTTGGATGCCGATATTTACGGCCCCAGCTTGCCGATGATGATGGGCATCACCGGCAAACCGGAAAGTTTGGATGGCACCAACATGGAGCCGCTGGAAAACTACGGTGTACAGGTCATGTCTATTGGCTTTTTGGTCGCTCAAGACGAGGCGATGATTTGGCGCGGCCCGATGGCGACGCAGGCGCTGGAGCAACTGCTGCGCCAAACGAACTGGAAAGATTTGGATTATTTGATCGTCGATATGCCGCCTGGCACGGGTGATATTCAGCTCACGTTGTCGCAGCGCGTACCGATGACTGGCGCGGTTGTGGTGACAACGCCGCAAGACATTGCGCTGTTGGATGCGAAAAAAGGCATCAAAATGTTTGAAAAAGTCGGCGTGCCGATTTTGGGCATTGTAGAAAACATGGCCGTCCATGTCTGCACCAACTGCGGCCACATCGAGCATATTTTTGGCGCTGATGGTGGCAAAAAGATGGCGGCAGACTACAAAATGGCCTACTTGGGCGCATTGCCGCTGAATATGCAAATTCGCCTGCAAGCCGACAATGGCCGTCCTACCGTGGTCAGCGACCCTGATGGCGAAGTGGCGGGCATCTACAAAGCTGTGGCACGACAAGTTGCGGTGTCGATAGCGGCGAAGAACAAAGATTTCAGCAGTAAGTTTCCGTCTATCAAAATCTCTAAAGATACGTGATATCTAGCTGATAAAAACAACATGAACCTGCTTGCCTCGCTGCGTTATCTTGTCGCTTTAGACGAGCATAAGCATTTTGGGCGGGCAGCTCTGGCTTGCCATATCACGCAGCCAGCACTGTCAAACGCACTGCGGGCGCTGGAGCAAGAGTTTGGCACCACCATCATCAACCGTGGGCGGGTGTATGTAGGCTTAACGCCTGAGGGCGAGCGCGTGCTGGCCACCGCGCAACGCATGATGCACGAGCGTGAGCTGTTGCAGCAAGACCTACGAAGTGTGGCGAGCAAACCTGTCGGCAACATGGTGATTGGTGCGGTGCCTACCGCTGTGCCAATTGCCGCGCGTTTTGCCGCCATGCTGCAAGCCAAGCACCCGGGCATCATGCCAACGGTTTTGTCCATGACGTCTGACGAGATTGAAAACGGTTTAGAGAAGCTGTCGCTAGACCTTGGCTTGGGCTACACAGACAGGCTGCAAGCAAAGACTTTGCGCCTGCGCAGCTTGGCGCAGTACACCGAGCATTATTTTTTAGTACAAAAATCTGCCAAGCCCAATGCAGGGAATCGGTTAAAAATAGGCTCCAAAATTTCCTGGAAACAAGCCAGCAGCCTCCCGCTGTGTTTGCTGACGCCTGATATGCATAACCGCACGATTGTGGATGCCGCATTTGCTGAAGCTGGCGTCACGGTGCAAGCCATCATAGAAACCAATTCGTTGCTGACTCTGGCCGTGTCCGTCGTTGCAGGCGAGGTTTGCAGCATTCTGCCCGGCGCCATGCTGGATACGGTGCGTGGTTATGCCGAACTGGAAGCGCTGCCACTGGAAGGCCCGGTAGTTGCTACGCCGATTGGCTTCATGATGCCGCAAAGTCTGCGCACGTCACACACTCAACAAGCGGCTATTGAATTAGCCCAAAACGCGGCTTGGCTCAAACACGCAGCAGAACACAGCGGATTACTGAATACATAATCAGTTCAATCACTCAGCACTTTAAATGCTGCACTGCATCATTTATTTTTTGAATGAATGCATGTTTCGATTCAATTTGACCCCTGGCTTGTTGCAGGCCACACTAAGCTCAACTTAGGAAAAATTTACCATATGACTACAGCATCACTGGCATCTCCTGTGGTTTTGGCGACGCCAGACCAATTGCGCGAACGTATTCGCCAAAAAAGTAAGCTCAAAGGTCGTCAAGCCGACGATATGTCACGCGCAGAGGTAGTAGCGTTAATTGGCGCACGACCTGCAGAGGGCTACCGACGTGATTTGTTGATTGAAAACCTGCATTTACTGAACGATGCCTACCGTTGCCTGCATGAGCGGCATTTGGTCGCTTTAGCCAAGGAGATGAATATCCCGATGGCTGAGGTTTATGAAGTCGCCACGTTTTATCACCACTTTGAAGTGGTCAAAGGCGTCAAGGATGGCGACCTGACAGCGGATGGCACAGCGCCAGCGCTAACCATCCGCGTTTGCGACGGTTTGTCGTGTGAGCTGGCCGGTGCGCAAGATTTATTGAAACGTTTGCCTGCCATTTTAGGCAACCCCACTATGCGGGTAATTCCTGCACCATGCCTGGGTCGCTGTGAGCAAGCACCGGCGGTGACGGTACATCAGCGAAACGTGCCTTACGCCACCTTAGAAAGCGTTAAAAATGCGGCAAATATCGATGTAGCCGGCGTATTTATTACCTCAACAGCTATTAATTTTATAACAAGTGAATTAACTGAAAAGAGTATTTCACCGCACCCAACACACCCTTCAGCGGGGGACGTGCCAGCCTATACCGATTACGCTACCTACCTGGCCCATGGCGGTTACGCCTTGGCTGGCAGCGTCTCTAGCGGCAGTTTAGAGATAGAGCCCATCATCAAAGCGATGGAAGACTCCGGTTTGCGCGGTTTGGGCGGCGCGGGCTTTCCTGCGGGACGCAAATGGCGTATTGTCCGCGACCAGCCTGCCCCCAAGCTGATGGCAGTGAACATTGATGAAGGAGAGCCGGGCACCTTCAAAGACCGCACGTACCTGGAGCGCGACCCGCACCGGTTTTTAGAAGGCCTGTTGGTCGCCGCGATGGTGGTGGGCATTGATGCCTGCTACATTTACCTGCGGGACGAATACCACGACTGCCGGCGCTTGCTGACAGCTGAATTGGCTAAATTGCAAGCCAATCCGCCAGCGGTTTTGGCGGGTAAATTACCCCATATCGAGCTGCGCCGGGGGGCAGGCGCCTACATCTGCGGTGAAGAGTCCGCCATGATCGAGAGCATTGAAGGCAAACGTGGTGAACCGCGCATGCGGCCACCCTATATCGCCCAAGTTGGCTTGTTTGGCCGCCCAACGCTGGAGCACAATTTTGAGACTTTGTATTGGGTGCGCGACATTGTGCAGCTGGGCCCACAGTGGTTCAGCGGTTTTGGCCGCAATGGACGCAAGGGGTTACGCAGCTTCAGCGTGAGTGGTCGCGTCAAACACCCGGGCGTCAAACTAGCGCCTGCAGGCATCAACTTGCTTGAGTTGATTGAGGAATATTGCGGCGGCATGTTGGATGGGCATACCTTGTACGCCTACCTACCAGGTGGTGCGTCGGGCGGTATTTTCCCCGCCAGTCATGCCAATGTGCCTTTGGACTTTGACACCTTGCAACCCTTGGGCGGCTTCATCGGCTCAGCAGCGGTTATCGTCTTGAGTCAACACGATACCGCCCGTGATGCGGCTTTGAACATGATGCGGTTTTTCGCCCATGAGAGTTGCGGTCAATGCACGCCTTGCCGCGTTGGTACAGCCAAAGCGGCAAAATTAATGGAAGCGTCCGTGTGGGACAACCAAACCTTAGAAGATTTGAATATTGTGATGACGGATGCCTCGATCTGCGGACTCGGTCAAGCTGCGCCCAACCCTGTGCGTTGTGTTCAAAAATACTTCCCTCATGAGATTAGTCAGACTAAAGCAGGAGTAGCAGCATGAACGCGCCCACCAAATTGACAGAACTGATGCCCGCTTTGGTTGAGTTTAAACTTGATGGCGTTGAAATGAAGGCTTTTGAAGGCGAAACCATCATCGACGCTGCCAAGCGCCACGACATCGATATCCCACATCTTTGCTACAAAGAAGGCTACCGGGCCGACGGCAATTGCCGTGCTTGCGTGGTTGAAATCGACGGGGAGCGCACGCTTGCGCCATCTTGCTGCCGAAGCGTGACCGCAGGCATGAATGTCAAATCCACCAGTGAACGCGCAGTGAAAAGCCAAAAAATGGTGCTGGAAATGCTACTCAGCGACATGCCGGATACGGGCTACAAATGGAATGAAAAGGATGAATCGCAGCAACATGGCGAACTCAGCGATTGGGCGGCACGTATGAATGTAGCTGTGCGTCCAGAACTCAAAGCCCTGCGCCGCGAACAACCCAAGTCCGATTACTCGCACCCCGCCATGGCGGTGAATTTGGATGCTTGCATCCAGTGCAACCGCTGCGTGCGCGCTTGCCGCGAAGAGCAGGTGAACGACGTGATTGGCTACGCCATGCGCGGCTCGCACAGCGAAATTGTGTTTGATATTGGCGACACCATGGGCGACAGCACTTGCGTGGCCTGCGGTGAATGCGTGCAGGCCTGCCCGACAGGTGCGTTGATGCCTAAAACACAGGTTGGTTCACAAATTGTTGATAAAAAGGTTGATTCGGTTTGCCCGTTTTGTGGCGTCGGCTGCTTGCTGACCTACAACGTCAAAGACAACAAAATTGTGAGTGTTGATGGGCGCGACGGCCCTGCCAACCATAACCGGCTGTGCGTCAAAGGTCGTTTTGGCTTTGACTACGCACATCATGACCAGCGCTTGACCGTGCCATTGATTCGTAAAGAAGGCGTGGCGAAAGACGAGCTTATCATCAGAAACCCTGACGATTGGCGTGAGGTTTTCCGCGAAGCGACATGGGAAGAAGCCTTGGCGTACACATCGGGCAAACTGGTTGGTTTGCGCGATACCTATGGTAAAAAATCGTTGGCTGGTTTTGGCTCGGCCAAAGGTAGCAACGAAGAGGCTTATTTGTTCCAAAAACTGGTACGAACAGGCTTTGGCAGCAACAACGTGGACCATTGCACGCGGCTGTGCCATGCGTCCAGTGTGGCGGCGCTGCTGGAGGGCGTCGGTTCAGGTGCAGTGAGCAACCAAGTCAGCGACGTGGAACATGCTGGGCTCATCATGGTCATTGGCTCCAACCCCACGGCCAACCACCCCGTAGCAGCCACTTGGATGAAAAATGCGGCCAAGAACGGCACCAAAATCGTCCTGGCTGATCCGCGCCGCACAGATATCAGCAACCATGCATGGCGCACCATGCAGTTCAAGCCAGATACCGACGTGGCAATGCTGAACGCCCTGATCCATACCGTGATTGAAGAAGGCTTGGCAGACGAGGCCTTCATCCGCGACCGCGCCAGCAACTTTGATGCGCTGCGCGAGAATGTGAAAGGCTACAGCCCCGAAGCCATGGCACCGATTTGTGGCGTGCCAGCCGAAACGCTGCGGGAGGTAGCCCGTGAATTCGCCAAAGCCAAAGGCGCGATGATATTGTGGGGCATGGGCGTGAGCCAGCATATCCATGGCACTGACAATGCACGATGCTTGATTGCTTTGGTTACTGTGACCGGACAAATTGGCAAACCCGGCTCGGGGTTGCATCCGCTTCGTGGACAAAACAATGTACAGGGAGCCAGCGATGCGGGTTTGATCCCCATGATGTTTCCCAACTACCAGCGCGTCACCGACAAAGGAGTGCATGCCTGGTTTGAAGACTTTTGGCAAACCAAACTGGACGATCAGCCCGGCTACACCGTGGTCGAGATCATGCACAAAGCCCTGGCGCCCGACAGCGACCCGCACAAGATACGTGGCATGTACATCATGGGTGAAAACCCTGCGATGAGCGACCCTGATTTGAACCATGCCCGCCATGCCTTGGCAGCGTTAGACCATTTGGTGGTGCAAGATATTTTCATGACCGAAACTGCCTGGCTGGCTGATGTGGTGCTGCCAGCCACGGCTTGGCCGGAGAAAACTGGCACCGTCAGCAACACCGACCGCATGGTGCAAATGGGCAAGCAAGCCATCACGCCACCGGGGGAGGCTAAGCCTGATTTGTGGATCATTCAGCAAATCGCCAACCGTATGGGCTTGCCTTGGGATTACAAAGGTGAGCACTCGGGCGTCGCCGAGGTCTATGACGAAATGCGACGTGCCATGCATGCGGCCATTGCAGGAATCACTTGGGAGCGACTGGAACGCGAATCTAGCGTGACCTATCCTTGTTTGAGCGCGGAAGACCCTGGTCAGCCAACCGTGTTTATTGACACCTTCCCCACCGCCGACGGTCGCGTGCAACTGGTGCCCGCCGATATTATTCCCGCGGATGAGCGACCAGATGCGCAATTCCCGTTTGTGCTGATCACAGGTCGCCAATTAGAGCATTGGCACACCGGCAGCATGACGCGCCGTGCTAGCGTGCTTGATGCGCTGGAACCTATGGCTACGGCGTCGTTGTGCGGTGCAGACATGACTGCAATGGGTTTAAACGCGGGTGACGTCATCACCGTCAAATCGCGTCGGGGCGAAGTGGCAATTCACATCCGCCGTGATGATGGCACGCCGCGTGGCGCTGTGTTTATCCCCTTCGCCTACTACGAAGCGGCAGCGAACATGATGACGAATGCGGCGCTTGACCCCGTAGGCAAGATTCCAGAGTTCAAGTATTGCGCTGTTTCCATCACCCAAGGTGGTAATGCTGCAGTAAAGACGGGTTATTGAACGACAAAATAAAACGAGGTGCTTTGGGCGATATGATTGCAATTATGTCATTCGTACGTCCAACAATCAATGTTTCCGTCATCATGCGCCGCGAGCCTATCGTCGGTGCCATGAGCCGTTGGCAGTCACATCGATGGGTGCTGGAAGATGTGGTGCTAGAAGATGAAGCTTCGACTGTTGCATCTGAAAAAAACGCACTGCTAATATCTAAAAATGATAGCGCTGAACGATGGAAACATGCGGGCTATAAAGCCGAATTATTTACAGATGATACTGAAGGTTACTACCTCAATGTAACGACAGATGCGCCCTGTTGGTTCGTACTTTGGCGTATGGAAGAAATTGCTGAAGTTGGAGCCGGTGTCACCGATGAACCCATTGCCATACCTGAAATGGTGAGTTTGAGCTACCACGATGCAGGACGCTGGTTGGACGCGCAAGAAACCGTTGAGCAAGTGCCGTTACCGCCTGAGGTCGTGGTTTGGCTGCAAGCTTTTGTGGATGAACACCATGTGGCTGAGATCAAAAAACGTAAACGCCCCGAGAGCTTCAAGCGTTTAGAGGACAGATTTGGCAATCCTGCTTCAATCTCAACCGGTAAAAAAACGGGCGGTGATTTCCACAAAGGCAATAATCATGGCTGATGGTTTTTTAGGGCGCTGGTCACAACGCAAGCAAGATATTCGTGTTGGAAAGCCATTGGTTGAGCCTGAAATTGCGATTAAACCAACAGCTTCAGACATTGCAGTTTCTGAGCCACCTACAGCGAAAGTTTCAGAGACAACTGCAGCTGCTGAAAAGCCTGAAGTTGTTTTGCCAACCATGCAAGACGTGCATCAATTGACTGCAGAATCAGATTTTTCACCTTTCGTGGCCAAAAACGTGTCGTCAGAAGTGCGTAATTCGGCCATGAAAAAGCTATTTACTGACCCGCATTACAACGTGATGGACAGGTTGGACATCTATATTGACGATTACTCACAGCCAGACCCGATTCCTCAAGCCATGCTGCGGCAAATGGTGAGCGCCAAGTTTTTGAATTTATTCAAAGCCGAGGAAGAAGCTGAAGCGAAGGAAGCGGCAGAAAAAGCAGCTTTAGCCGAAGTTCCCATAGGGGA
>JAYSZH010000131.1:0-9791 GCA_043738155.1 Polaromonas sp.
AAGAATAAATTATTCAATAAAATCAATAGATTACGTGAAATTGAAAATACCATCTCCGGACAGTAGTGGCTCTGACCCCGATTTATGGTGTGGGTTTTACAGAATGCATTGACAAACTTGCCCTATTAAGATATCTTTGAGATATCAATTTTGGAGTTCACCATGACCACCCGCGCTTTAACCAACAGCTCATCCAGCCAAATCGCCTTCCGCTACCGTCCCACCGACAGCGCCACTGGCGTGAGCCGCGAGACAGCGAAGCGCTTGGCAGCGCAACTGGGAGTGGACGAAACGCAGGCCATCCATATCGCCCTGCACGACATGGCCATGCGGGTGCTGCCGCAATACGAGGCGGACGACGGCGCTTTGACGGCGGCGCAGCTTGAGCAAATCAAACAACAAGCGCCGCAGGGCAAAAAACGCTCAGTACGCAGCAGCCTGTTTGAGCTAAAAACCGCATGATGCACCTGTGGTGGCGCGAACCCACGGCAGGTGACATCGTGTGGTGCCACTTCCCCGACAACATCCACCCCCGCCCCAAACCCCGCCCTGCGCTGATACTGGCCGTGTTTGACGACGATGCGCCGCAGTTTCACGTCAAAGTGGCTTACGGCACAAGCCAGCGGACAACCACGCTGTACAAAGGCGAATTCGCCATCCTGCGGCAACAGCACGGCGCAGCCTTCGAAGCCGCAGGTTTGAGTTTTGACACCAAATTTGACATGAAGCAAGCGCTAGATTTGCCCTACTCCACCGATTGGTTTTCAGTCCCCCCCGCCGCGCCGCATGGGCAAACGCCGAAGTTAGGCGTTTTGCATCCGTCAATGGTGAGAGTGGCTGGGGCGGCGTTTCAAGCTTTTTAATTTCTATATTCATACATTTTCAGAACTTGTTATGACATTCATCAGCGCCGTTCCAAAACTAGCGTCCTTAGACATTCAACGCAGCCTCGCCTTCTACGAAAAACTCGGTTTCGCTCAATCTGCCCACTATCCTGATTACGGCATTGTCGCGAAAGACGGCGTACAAATCCACTTCTGGCTCTGCACCGACCCCGCCGTACCCAAAGCAACAGGTTGCCGCATCAACGTATCTAACATTGACGCGCTGTTTGCAACCTACTCAAAACTCGGCGTTGTCCACCCCAACGACCCCTTAACCCTGAAACCATGGGGTTTGCGCGAGTTTTCAATCCTCGATGAGGATGGCAACTTGGTGACGTTTGTTGAGTAGTCATTTTTTATCTTGAAACATAACTCTAGTCGTCGTATTCAATGCCTATCTAGCTATCATTTAAATAGCGCCTTCGCCGTCCGATACCGAATCATCCAAACCGCCACAGTAAACAAAACCAACCCACCCAACAACGTACTGTAGGCGATTTGGACGCTGGTCCAGTCTGCTAGGTTGCCTATGAACAGGCCGGCGAGTTGTGCGCCTAGGGTGAAGCTGATCATCAACAGGGCGGAGAGTTTGGAGGATTGGGTGGGTGCCGCGTTGATCATGAGGGACAGGAGCATGGGGAACGCGACGCCTACGCCTAGACCGAACAGGAAGTTGCTGATGCTGTAGAGCCAAGGCATGCCGTGGTGGGGGAGCAAAACCAAGACGCCTAGGCCGGTGAGAGCTAGGAGGTTTAAGCGCCAGAGCTTTTGATGCAAGGTTAAATCGCTGTGGAAAAACGCCTGCCAGCAGCGCACCACCAGCATGCCAGCAACAAAGCTTTGCAGACCAAAACGGGCTGTATTTGCCGAAATACCCTGAGCTTGGATGCCATAGCTGACGTACCAAAAATACTGCCCCCACTCAATAAACCCCGCAAACACGCCCGCCGCCATACACCACATGATGGTAGGCACGCGAGCCAGGGTGAGGTAACTTTGTTGAATTTGTGTTTCGGCAACCCCTGAATCATCATGTGAACCATGCCAAGCGATTTGGTCAAACACCCCCTTGCGCAAAAACAGCAAAAAAGCCACGCCCATGGGAATCAAAAACAGCAGGTAAGGCAAGCGCCAGCTGCTGTCGAACTGGTGCAAACCAATCACAGCGGCAGGCGTGATCACGGTGCCTGCGCTGAAGGCGACATCTATCAAGCTGATGACGCGTGCGCGGGAGGTGGGTTCTGAGTACACCTGCGACAAAATGCTGTGCCCTAGGGTCATGAAAGCGGTTTCGGCTGCAGAAAAGCAGAAAAAACCGACCAACATACCTGCGAAATTGGGCGACCCCACGATGACCAAGGTCGATAGCACTGCCGAGCCGATGTACGCCAGCACAAGCGTGCGGGGATGGACTTTTTGCGCCAATTTACCGCCCTGAAACGCACCCAACACCCCGCCAGAGACCCACGCCATCATCAGCACACCCATGCTTTGGTAGCTGCCCAGCTCGGCGCGCAGCTCAGGCGTGATGGCGCCCAAAATCGCCGCGAAGAGGCCTGAACACAGAGCGGCGAAGGTGATGGCCCAGCCGACAAAGGGGATGCCCCCCATAAATTGCTTGAATTGCATGTTTAAAAGTAAAGGTTAGTTTTAGCCGTCATTCCCGCGAAGGCGGGAAACCACAAGTGCCACCATGGATTCCCGCCTACGCGGGAATGACAGGCTATGTGGATGACGAGTTTTTGGTTAATGTTTAGTTTTGTTTAAAGCCAGATGCAGAAGTACGAACTGGGATTGCCTTTAATGAAGCAATTTCCGTGCTCAAATCTGCCGCCCAGGTGCGGCGGTCTCTGCCGTTGGCCAATTGTGGCACGCCGTAGGTGGCTACGGCGGCTAAGTTACAAGATTTCAGCGTGTTCCAAAGCGATCCGACCAAGGTTTCATCACCCACAAAACTGGCGGCTTGGCTGGTTTGGCCAGTGGCTGAGTCTATATACGACAAGGCAATCGGCTGAACAGGAATCTTACAAACGATGGGCGCTTGCAGTAAATTGGCGTGAAAAGGCAGCAAATCAATACCATTGCCCGTTGTCCCCTCGGGAAAAACAGCCACGATGTCGCCATCGGTCAGCGCCTCACACATGTGGTGGACAACGCGCATGGCGTCGCGTCTGGATTCGCGCTCGATGTACAGCGTGCCGGCAGCGGTGGTGAGTGTGCCCAGCAGCGGCCAGTGTTTGATATCTGCCTTACTGACAAAGCGGCAATGCCCGGCGGCGTGGATGACCAAGATGTCCAGCCACGAGATGTGGTTGGACACCAAGAGCATCGGCCCCGTAGCTGGTGGCTTGCCATTTACTACTAATTTAATAGCTAACTTGGCAAGTAATGCGCCGGCCCAAGCCTCAATTCGCTTGTTTTTTTGGGGTTGTGTGAGCTTGGGGAAAATGACGTAAACAACCAGCAAACCATGCACAAGGTGCGCGATGACCTTGGCCAGTTTGATGGCGGCTACAAAGTTTCGCATCACCTTTTCAAATCACCTCTGAATCATCACTAACTCATCGCTCGAAGGCCACATGCCCAGATACCAGCGTCGCACGTACCTGACCTGGCAGCTCGTAGCCTGAAAACGGCGTGTGCTTGCCTTGGCTGCGCAAGGTGTCATCACCCACGACCCACATCGCTTTGGGGTCAAAAATGCAGATATCTGCTGCGCCACCTTCGACCAGTTGGCCGAGAGTGGCATTGGCAAGGGGTAAATTGGCAGACAAGACTTTGGCCGGCTGGCTGGTCACGGTGGCTAGGGTTTTGCCCAAAGTGAGTGATTTGTCGGATGCTTCTGACTGCCACTTCAGGGCGAGACTGAGCAACAACTCCAAACCAGTCGCCCCCGCTTCGGCTTCGGCGAAAGGCAAGGTTTTGGCATCTTCGTCCACCGGTGTGTGGTCAGACACCAGCGCGTCAATCGTGCCATCCAGCAAGGCAGCACGCAAAGCGTCGCGGTCGCGCTGCTGGCGCAGGGGCGGGTTCAGGCGGGCACGGCTGTCAAAGTAGCCTAGATCAACGTCGGTCAGGTGAAGTGAGTTGATGCTCACATCGCAGCTGACTTGTAAGCCCTCTGTCTTGGCTTGGCGCACCAAAGCCACGCCAGCGGCGCTGCTGATGCGGCAGATGTGGACTTTGGCGTTTGTGGCGGATTGGGTGGTGCTGGCGCGCATCAACTCAAAAATCGTGTGCAGCGCGATGGTTTCGGCCGCAACGGGCACGCCGCTCAGCCCCATGCGGGTGGCCAGCGCACCGCTGGCGGCCACGCCTTTACCCAAATGCATGTCTTGCGGACGCAGCCAAATGGTATAGCCAAAGGTGCTGGCATATTGCAAGGCACGCTGCAGCACTTGGGTGTTGCCCAGCGGCACTTCGGCCTGGCTGAAGCCCACGCAGCCCGCCTCGGCCAAGCCGACCATTTCGGTCAAGACCTCACCTTTAAGGTTGACCGTCAGCGCACCAAGCGGGAAAACATGCGATTGGTGCAGCTTTTCAGCGCGGAATTTGAGCATTTCAATCAGCCCCGGCTCGTCCAGCACGGGGTCGGTGTCGGGCATGCAGACCAGGCTGGTGACGCCACCAGCCACCGCTGCGGCCAGCTCGCTTTGCAGCATGCCTTCGTGTTCGTAGCCTGGCTCGCGCAGGCGGGCGGCCAAATCGACCAAACCGGGGGCGACGATGCAGCCGGTGGCGTCTATCGTTTTATTGGGTACAAAGTCTGATGCTATATTTTTAATAGCTAAAATCTTAGAAGCTGCGACGGCTAGGTCACATATTTCATCGAAACCCGTGGCTGGGTTGATAACGCGACCATTTTTAATGAGGATTTTCATAGTAGCTCTTATATTTTTGTTTTAGGCTTCTTTTATGCGTCTTTATGCATCTTTATGCATCTATTACGCGTCATTTCCAGCAACGATGCTCATCACCGCCATGCGCACCGCAATGCCAAAAGTCACCTGCGGCAAAATCACGCTTTGCTGGCCGTCGACCACGGCAGAGGCTATCTCGACGCCACGGTTGATCGGGCCTGGGTGCATAACGATGGCGTCGGGCTTGGCGAGTTGCAGCTTTTCAGGCGTGAGGCCAAAGCTTTTGAAGAATTCCTGGCTGCTGGGCAGCAGCGCACCGGCCATGCGCTCATTTTGCAGGCGCAGGGTGATGACGACGTCGCAGTCTTTGATGCCCTCTTCCAGCGTGTGGCAAACCCGCACACCCATCTGTGCCATATCACTGGGAACCAGCGTTTTAGGACCAACAACGCGCACTTCGGCGCAGCCTAAAGTCGTCAAAGCATGGATGTCCGAGCGCGCAACGCGGGAGTGCAACACGTCGCCCACGATGGCGACGGTGAGGTTGGAGAAGTCTTTTTTGTAGTGCCGGATGGTGAACATGTCCAGCAAGCCCTGCGTCGGGTGGGCGTGGCGTCCGTCGCCCGCGTTGACGACATGGACATGGGGCGCGACGTGCTGGGCGATCAGGTAAGGAGCACCGGATTCGCCGTGGCGCACCACAAAAATGTCGGCGGCCATGGCGCTAAGGTTGGCAATGGTGTCCAGCAACGACTCGCCTTTGGAGGCGGATGAGCGGGCGATGTCCAGGTTGATGACGTCGGCGCTGAGGCGCTTGGCGGCGATCTCAAACGTCGTGCGGGTGCGGGTGGAGTTTTCAAAAAACAGGTTGAAAACGCTTTTACCGCGCAGGAGCGGGACTTTTTTGACTTCGCGGTCGTTGACAGAGACGAAATTGGCCGCCGTGTCCAGAATATGCGTCAAGGTCGCTTTGGGCAGGCCCTCGATAGAAAGCAGGTGGATCAACTCGCCGTGTTTGTTGAGCTGGGGGTTGCGTTTATAAAGCATGTTGGTAGGGCATGTTGTGTCTGTTCTAGGTGTTTTTATGCTGTTTTGCTAGGCCGCTTTGGTTTCAACTTCAAAGCTGAAGCTGCCTGATTCACTGCGTGCCAAAGCCAAAGATTGATTGGCCGGTAGAACGAGCCGTGCAGCGGCAAATTCGGCATGGATAGGCAGTTCGCGCCCACCCCTGTCCACCAGCACCGCGAGTTGCACGCGCTGCGGGCGGCCATAGTCAAACAACTCATTGACGACGGCGCGGATGGTACGGCCGGTATAGAGCACGTCGTCAAACAGCAGGATGTCGGAGCCGGTCACGTCAAACGGCAGAACGGTTTGCCCACCTGAGCTCATGCCGCGCTGCGAGAAGTCGTCACGGTGCATGCTGGATGAAATCGTCCCGCAAGGTAACGAACGCTTTAAATCATGCTGCAAACGCTCTGCCAACCAAGCGCCGCCTGAGGTGACGCCGACCAGTTGCGTGGTCGGACTGATGGTTTGCTGGACATAGCGCAAGAGCTCTTTGTAGAGCGCCTCGGCATCTAACATCAAAGTTCCTGTGGACGGGCTATGGGGGGACGTCAAGGCAAACTCCTTAAAAACTGCTCTAGGATGATACATGCTGCGCCGGCATCTGGGTCTGGATTTTTGATGCCCATTTTTACGTCCATTTCCAATGCTTCGGTGGTACTGTAACGCTCATCCACCTCAAACACCGGCAAAGCAAAGCGGGCGTGTAATTGTCGGCCAAACTTTTGAGCTCTGCGGGTATTGTCGTGCGGTGCACCGTCTTGGTAGTAGGGTACGCCAATAACAATCGCGTCGGGTTGCCATTCTTTGATGCGCGCTTGAATCAAGGGCCAGCGGGCATCGCCTTCAGCTTTGACTGTGGCTAGACCCTGAGCCGTGCGCAACAAACGGTTCCCGACAGCTACACCTGTGCGTTTGAGGCCAAAATCGAAAGCTAAAAATGACTGGAAATGTGTTGGGACTTGAAGTTGTGGGGTTTGAGCTGACATAGCACTCATGCACGACCTGCAACGGGAGACAGCATCCAAGCTTCAACGCCCAGCAATTTCAACGCGTGGTCGTAGCGCTTCTCAATAGGGGTATCAAAAATCACTGACGTGTCAGCAGCCACAGTGAGCCAGCTGTTGTCTGCCAATTCAGATTCGAGCTGCCCTTCACCCCAAGAGGAATAACCCAAGGAAACCAAAACGCGGCTCGGGCCAGCGCCGGAGGAAATGGCTTCGAGGACGTCACGCGAAGTGGTCATTTCTAAGCCGCCAGGAATTGACATGGTAGAAGCATAGACGGATTCTTCAGAAGACTTGCCGCCTGCTGACGGTGTGCCGTGCATGGTTTCATGCAGCACAAAACCGCGCTCTGTATGCAGGGGACCGCCTTGAAAAACGGGGGTGTTGGTCAAATCTTGGCGTTGCATCGGCAAATCGACCTTGTCAAACAAATGCTGCAGGCTCAATTCGCTGGGTTTGTTGATGATCAAACCCAATGCACCACGCTCGCTGTGTTCACACAAATAAACCACTGATTTGGTAAAACCAGAATCTTCAAGACCCGGCATGGCGATCAAGAAATGATGCGTGAGGTTAATTGGTGCAAAATCGGCTGACATAAAAGCATTTTAACGGGAACAGAGACTACAAAACATGGGTAAAGAATTCAACACAGGTTTAATGTGGTTCAGGCGCGACCTGCGCACAGATGACAATGCAGCGCTGTACCATGCCCTGAAACGCTGCAAAACAGTGCACTGCGTTTTTGTCTTCGACAAAGAAATTTTAGATTCACTGCCAAAATCTGATCGCAGGGTCGAATTTATTCGTGAATCGTTGGTGGAGCTGGATGCGTCAATTCGGCAATTAACCAAAAACAACAATGCTGGCTTGATCGTTCGACACGCTTGGGCAAGCGATGCCATCCCCAAGCTGGCTCAAGAATTTAAAGTGCAAGCCGTGTTTACCAACCACGACTACGAGCCACAGGCGGTTCACCGCGATGCCATTGTTTTAGGGAAATTGGCAGATCTTGGTGTTGCCTTTCACACCTTCAAAGACCATGTCATTTTTGAACGAACTGAGGTACTCACGCAAATGGGCAAGCCATACGGCGTGTTCACACCGTACAAGAACGCATGCCTAAAAAAGCTAAATTCATTCTATTTGAAGCCCTACCCTGTTGAAAAATACATAGGTGCTTTAGCAGAACGGCCCGTTACTCACCGGCATTCAGTGCCAACACTTGCTGAGATAGGTTTTGAATTAACAAATTTAAGCACACTCAAAATACCAACAGGTATGTCGGGCGGCAGGAGCTTATTCGAAGATTTTTTCGACCGTATGGATGATTACCATGCTACGCGAGACTTCCCAGCTGTCAAAGGCCCTAGCTATTTGGGCGTGCATCTGCGTTTTGGTACGGTGTCTATCCGTAAATTAGCAGCCACAGCGCATCAGCGTATACTGTTAGGCAGCCAAGGTGCCGCTGTTTGGCTGAGTGAGTTGATTTGGCGAGATTTTTATTTTCAAATCCTGAGCAACTTTCCACATGCGGCGAATGGGGCATTCAAACCTGAGTACGACGCCATCAAGTGGGAGCATGGCGAACACGCTGAAAAATTATTTGCAGCTTGGTGTGAGGGGCAAACTGGCTACCCACTGGTTGATGCAGCCATGGCACAAATCAACCAAACGGGCTACATGCACAACCGCTTGCGTATGGTCGTTGCCAGTTTTTTAGTCAAAGATTTAGGCATTGACTGGCGCTGGGGCGAGCGTTATTTTGCTGAGCATCTCAATGACTTTGACCAGTCTGCAAACAATGGCGGATGGCAATGGGCTAGCTCTAGCGGCTGTGATGCACAACCATACTTCAGGATATTCAACCCCACGAGTCAAAGCGAGAAATTTGACTCAGAGGGGAAATTTATTCGCAAGTATCTACCGCAATTAGGCAAGCTGCCGAACAATGCACTGCACGAGCCATGGAATGCCAAGCCGATAGATCTAAAGGCGGCTGACGTGACGTTGGGTGTCAATTACCCACACCCGATTGTGAACCATACTCAAGCCCGAGAAATGACCTTGATGCGATACGCTGTCGTTAAAAAGTCACTGAAGACGACTTAAGATCTTCAATGACTTTTTATGATATCTGCAATTAGACTTTTTCAGGCTCGTTTAGTTTTTTAGCAGTGTGTTGACGTAACACAGCCAGCAAGCCCTCTTCTGAGTAGGGCTTACCCAAATAGTCATTGACTCCCAACTCCATCGCCAGATCGCGGTGCTTTTCAGCGATTCGGGAAGTGATCATCACAATGGGTAAGTGCTTCAATTTTGAATCAGCACGAATATTTCTAACCAAGTCAAAGCCGTCCATGCGTGGCATTTCGATGTCCGATAAAACAACTGCAGGAATCTCTTGATTCAGCTTTTCAATCGCTTGCAAGCCGTCTACAGCCAGAACAACACGGAAACCTTCTCGTTGCAACATACGTTGCGTCACACGACGCACAGTGATTGAATCATCAACAACCAAAATCAAAGGCGTTTGCTGCTCAGGTGTGTTCAAATTAGGAACCAGAATACCATCTGAGGCTTGTAGCTTATCTGGCGCATTAACGGGACTGTATTGTTGAATCGTTGCACCATAGACAGCGGCAAGAGCAACCGGGTTGTAGATCAATGCCACAGCGCCTGAAACCAAAATAGCCATGCCAGCCAGGCCAGGCAATCTCGCCAACTGCGGCCCTAGGTTCTTGATAACGACTTCCTTGTTTCCGAATATCTCATCAACATGCAAAGCAACTCTTTGACCAGCACTTCTAAAAATAATGACAGGGTTGGTTTTTGCAAGTGGTTCATTACTACGCTGCGAAGCCTGCAGAAGTGCGCCAGACCAATAGAATGAAATGTTTTCTTCAGGATTGCCCCAATATCCATTCGCATATGCCAGCTCAACCTCTTTCAATTGAGATCTCCGTACGACC
>JAYSZH010000132.1:0-3686 GCA_043738155.1 Polaromonas sp.
CGGCGTCAAATGTCCAGCCCAAGTCATCGTTCAACCAGCTGGCAAAATCTTCGGTGGCCTGGCTGCCCATGCGGCGCATGGTGTCACCAAACATGGCGACGTTGACAAACATCACGTCGTCGTTCTCAGCGTCGAACTCAGGCGCAAGGCATTGCAAGAGTGAAGTGTGAAACATGGAACTTCTGTCCATCCATGAATCGCCCTCGACCAAAAACCGGTATTTGAAGTGCGCAGGCGTCAGTCCGTTGTCGATTTGCCCGAAGTATTCGTTGCCGTACATGACGATGCTGGACATGGCAGACCTCCCGCAGTTAAAACCCAATGAAGTTTGAAACCCTAGGACGAACTATTGCTGCACGGGACTTAAAACGCAAGTGCTGGGTGAATATTCACCCGACCAAGTTACATCAAGCTTGCATCAAGCCCTTACTTTTCTGACCACTGCACCCCGCCGGTTGCCCAGTTTTGGCGCGGAATGTCGAAAAGCACCACATCAACAGATTCTGGCTTTGAACCCAGGCTGTCAACAGCGGCTTGGGTCAGGGCTTTGACTAAAGCGGTTTTTTGCTCGGGTGTGCGGCCTTCGAGCAGTTCTACGCGGATGGTGGGCATGGTTGATTCCTTTCAAAAAGCATTAAAAACATACTGCTGCGCAGGTTAACTCAAAAATTAGATACTACGTGGCCTTATCTTTATCCATGTCACCCATTGTCATTTTATTAAACGGAGAAAACGATGCTGAACGAGACGAAACAAGACCAAGTTGATGATATTCAAGCTTTGCTAGACACCACCAGCACCAAGCATACAGCCACCCGCCGCACGGCACTGAAAGTCGCTTTGGGCGTGGGTTACACCGCAGCTGCGGGTGAGATCATGGCGCAAACGGCGGTGAAAACATCGTCTGAGGGTCTCAAAACAGGTGAAATTACCGTCGAAGTCAACGGCTTCAAAGTACCTGCTTATATGGCTGCGCCTGCAGGTAAAACCAATTTGCCGGTGATTTTGGTGATTCAAGAAATCTTTGGCGTGCACGAGTACATTGCCGATACCGCCCGCCGTTTCGCAAAACAAGGCTATTTGGCCATCGCCCCTGAGCTGTACGCCCGCCAAGGCGACCCGACCAAGTACAACGTGATGGCAGATTTGATCAAAGAAGTGGTCAGCAAAGTGCCTGATGCGCAGGTGATGGCGGATTTGGACGGCATGGTCAAATGGGCGGCTGCCAATGGTGGCGACGCGAACAAGGTTGGTATCACTGGTTTCTGCTGGGGTGGCCGCATCACGTGGATGTATGCCGCGCACAACAAAGCGGTCAAAGCGGGTGTGGCGTGGTACGGTCGCTTGGAAGGCGCGCCAAACCCGCTGTCGCCAACGAACCCTATCGACTTGGTTGGCAGTATCAATGGCCCAGTTTTGGGGTTGTATGGCGGTGCAGACACGGGTATTCCTGTGGCTTCGGTCGACAAAATGAAGGCGGCATTGGCAACTGGCAGCGCGGCGGCGAAGAAGTCAGAATTTGTGGTGTACGACGGCGCGCCGCATGCTTTTCATGCCGACTATCGCCCAAGCTACCGCAAAGAGCCGGCAGAAGACGGTTTTAAGCGCGCTTTGGCATGGTTACAGTTGAATGGCGTAGCGCCGGCGTAAGCTGTTGATAGCAATTCAAGCACAGCTGGAATTGCGTATTTCATGTTTGTAGTCAATGAGCGTGAAAGTTTGGAAGCTTCCTTGCGTCATGTGTTTGTTTATGGCACTTTGCGCAGGGGGGATGACAACGACATCAATTTGCTGATGCCCAGACCTCGTTTTGTCGGTATCGGCAGCGTGGCTGGCGTGATGTACCACCTTGGAGACTACCCTGGCGTGGTGCTGAACAATGTGCTGGAAGGCAGCATCGTGGGTGAGGTTTACACCATCACGCCAGAGTTGGAAAGGGTACTTGATGAGATTGAAATGATCTACCCCCAGCACAACGACGAATACAAAAAACGTATGGTCAATGCGCAAGTGGGCGATCGCCAGTTGCATTGCCTGTTTTACGAGATCAATCCATCTTATGTCATCGGAAAGCCAGTGATTGCCGGTGGCGATTGGGTAAAGGGGCGATGATAAAAGAAGGTAGCAAAGAGGGTAAGTAAGGCGGTAAGTAAGTTAAGTACGCCGAATTTAAGATATCGAATCCTGATTAATTTTGACCCATTTCACTGCTGCCCATCGGTAGACAGAGCATAGGGCACAAGTTGTGGCAGAACCAGAACACCATCAGCGTTGGGAATGGCTTCGATCTGCACCACAGGTGCTCCACCCACGACGCCACCAAAAATCGTGGCAAAAGCGGAATCAGCTGCGTCGTGCCCCGATCCAAAACGTACAAATCCCATCGGAACAGCGACGCCCGAGGCATCGAAAATATACCAGCGATGCCCCAGATACACTTCGACGTAGGCATGAAAATCCGTCGGACCAAGGATGGGATTTGCACCATAGTCTATGCCGGTTGTGAAGCGCGCAGGGATGTTCAGGGCGCGGCACAGGGCTATCATCAGATGGGCAAAATCGCGACATACGCCTACCTCTTCAACCAGCGTGTCTACCGCGGATGTGTTGCCGGTGGAAGAATTGGATGTAAAGGTGACACGATTCGTTATCCAGTCGTGGATCGCTTGCACCCGTGTATAGCCATGCGGCAGGTGGCCAAATTCCTTGACGGCCATCCGGTGCAGACGGTCAGACTGGCAATAACGGCTGGGGTAGATGAATGGCAACACTTCGCTGGGTAGGTCGGCAATGGGGACCTCACCCAACTCAGATGGTTGAGCGGTGTAATGATCAAGATCTACCACGGCATCGTAGCGGACGGTAAGCGGCCCTGCAAGTGCCTTGAGCCGAAGATATCGCGTCAGCGTCACTGGATCAGTGTATGTGTTTTGCGTTAAATTTTGGCTCAAATGGAGTGATTCGCTGATCACGATTTGACGCGCTGTTTTTGCAGCATGAATGCTGAAGATGAAATCGCAACCGTAGTTGTCGATGTTGTAGTTCAATTCAATAGAAAATTTAAGTCTGAGCATAGAACGCTTTCGGATTTCAGTAGTTGGAGTCTGCAGATCAGGGCAGTGGACAATGAGATGAGCAACATTGCGTCATATTTAGATTTTCGGTATTTCCGTACGCTCGCGCTCGCAAAATACCAATTAAAAAAACCTCTGATGTATTGGCGATACACATCTGTCAGCCATTTATATCTATGTTGGCCAGCGCACAAATGAATTTAATACACGCGTGTTAACCTTAAATTGCAACTTTTTTAATACGGTTTTTACCAAGGCATTCCCTTGCCATAGGGGCAATGCGTTCAACAAAGTGCATCGTCGTTTTTTTTAAAATTAAGCTGCCGATCCCAGCTCCAATTCCTCTAACTGCTCAGCCTTTCGCGCCAGCAGCAGCCCTTCAATCACCTCGTCAATCTCACCCATCATCACAAACTGCAACTTGTACAGCGTCAGGTTGATGCGATGCTCGGTCAGACGACCTTGGGGGAAGTTGTAGGTGCGGATGCGGTCGCTGCGGTCGCCGCTGCCGACCAGGCCTTTGCGGGTGGCGGCTTCTTTGGCGTGGCGCTCGGCGCGGTCTTTCTCATTCAAGCGGGCTTGCAGCACTTTCAGGGCGGATGCCTTGTTGCT
>JAYSZH010000133.1:0-28059 GCA_043738155.1 Polaromonas sp.
CACCGCCAGCAAAACCGTGCCTTCATAGCCAAAATTCGTCAAACTGCCGATTTTTATCTTTTGCGGCGCGGGCCAGGCAATATCGCCCGCCATCACGCCCACAGGCAGTGTCCACGTCAGCTGCGTAGGCAAACCAGAATCACCCGAATTCTTCCAATAGGTGTGCCATTTGGGCTGATGGGCTAGCTGCAAACCCACCCAAACGGTATTTGGGGTGATTTTGTCGTCCAAACTTGCGGTGACACCCTGCGGCGCATGCGCCATCAGCTCAGCGCGGACGCGTTCCGTCGTCACAACGTTCTTATTTGATGCATTGAATCCGATTTGAGCGCCATTTTGAGCCGTAGTTTGGGCCACATTTTGGGCATTAGCCGGCGTATTTATTGTCTGTATAGCTATAAAAATAATAGCAAATATCGATTTTAAAGGAATTCTGGTCGTCAACATATGAAAGATAAGAGGCATGAAGGGCAGCAAAGTTCAGTCCAATGGTCGCCCCGCGGAGGCAACTTATTACAAATCGATATTAAAAGTCGATATTACGAATCAATATCGCATGATGATATAGGCAAGATGGTTCGCACCAAACGGACTGAGTAGGCATTATCGCGGTCGTTCGTGCCTTGGCTGCCGGAGCCGAAATACACATTGCAAGCCTCGCGTCCGCCCTCTTTGACGAGTGTGGACGACCAAAACAAGGCACTCGGCGCTTGGGGGAAGGCCTCACCGCAAATCGTGGGGCGCTCATCGGCACGCACCAAGCTTTGCAGCTCTGGCAAGGTCGGTAAGCGCCAGTCGCTATAGCCTGCAAAACCTCCACGCAAGTTCAGGTGCTCAGGTATGCGCATTGCCATCTCCCAAGGGTATTGCAGCACTTGGCCCACAATTTCTCCCGTTGATGGCAAGCCCTCTTGCCCTTCTGCGCATTGCATCCACATCAACTGGGTTTTGACATCCGTCACCGTGCCATCGCCATGCACCATGTAGCCTGCATCCGTGGCCTTGTTGTGCTGCAACTGCACGTTTTCAGCTTCAATTTGCGCCAAAACGCGCGCAGCTTGCGCCTCATCCACTAGTTTTTGGGTGCTTTGCGCCAGTTTTTGAAACTTGGCAACCAAGGGTTTGACGGTGTGTGACTTCATTTCCAGCACCAATTGCTGGCCATACGTCATCAATTCAGCTTGCAGGATGTCGTTACGGGCAATCACATCGTCAAGCTCGTGCAAAAACAAGGTCGCCTCTGCCAAGGCGGGCTCATATTTAGCAATCAAAGCCTGAAAATCGATCCAGCCATCCCAAGTTTTTAAAGACAAATAGGCGTTGATTTCACGGTTAAAGCTGAGCAAACGTTCTAAACAAGCGCGGTTTTTGACGGCCAATACCCACAAAGCAGAAAGCCCTTGCTTCATCTGCGCATATTGCTGTTCGGTTAGCGTTGAATCTTCTAAATCCATCACTGACTCCGTGTTTTTATATCCTGTGTTCTCATCATAATGGAGGTATGGCTGATTTCTCCACTCCTGACTGCACAACTTCCGATATTGTCCTTTGCACGCTGAATGCCAAATACATCCACGCTTCCTTGGGTTTGCGCTATTTGCTGGCCAATATGGGCGATTTGAAGCCTAAAACAGCGTTGTGCGAATTCACCATCAACCGCAAAACCGAAGAATTGGCTGCAGAATTGCTCGCCATTAACCCAAAAGTTATCGGTTTTGGCGTCTATATCTGGAACGTGGTGCCAACCTGCGCCCTTGTCAAACTGCTCAAATCGCAACGCCCCGACATCAAAATCGTGCTCGGCGGCCCTGAAGTCAGCCACGAAACGTTGGAACAAGACATCGTTCACCTGTCCGACCACGTCATCACCGGCTGGGGCGATGAGCTTTCCCAAACTGTGTCAAGCGCTGCTGTATGGACCCAAACCGCTGATGAAAGTCATCGCCGGTGAGCAGCCGCCGCTGAGTGAAATTGTTCTGCCGTACGATTTATACACCGACGACGACTTGGCACACCGCTTGCTCTACGTTGAAGCCTCGCGCGGCTGCCCGTTCAAATGCGAGTTTTGCCTCAGCTCACTCGACAAAACCGCTTGGGCGTTTGATTTAGAACTGTTTTTGGGCGAACTAGAAGCGCTCTACGCCCGTGGTGCACGGAATTTCAAGTTTGTAGACCGCACCTTCAACCTGAAAATCGACGCTTCGGTGCGGATTTTGCAGTTCTTTTTGGATCGGCTCAGCGCTGATTTGTTTGTACATTTTGAAGTTATACCGGATCACTTACCGGATAAGCTCAAAGACATGATCGCCCAATTCCCACCAGGCGTGCTGCAGTTTGAGGTCGGCATTCAAAGCTTCAATGTCGAGGTGCAACAGCGCATCTCACGCCGGCAAGACAACGACAAAACCGTGGCGAATCTGGGCTGGCTGGTCAACGAATCTAACGCGCATTTGCACACCGATTTGATTTTTGGCCTGCCAGGTGAGAGCCTGCAAAGCTTTGGCGAAGGCTTTGACCGCCTGTTCGCCATCAAACCCCACGAAATCCAGCTCGGTATTTTGAAGCGCCTGCGCGGTACGCCGATTGCGCGACACACGGCTGAGCACGGCATGGTCTACGACGCCCTGCCGCCGTATCAAATCCAGCAAACCAATGCCGTGAGCGCTGCAGACATGCAGCGCTTTGCTCGGCTGGCTCGCTACTGGGACTTGGTGGCCAATTCAGGTCGTTTTAGCGGGGCAATGGCGTTGCTGCTTGCTGCGGATTCACCGTTTTGGGCGTTTATGAGTTTCAGCGACTGGTTGTGGGAAAGTTCGCCTAAAACCAGCGGCAAAACCAGTGGCATCACACCAGAAAACTTGGTTGATGCATTGCATGCTTATTTGATCGATATTCGCCAATTCAATGCAGAACTCATCACCAAAACGCTGTTAGCCGACTACATCGCCAGCGGCGCTCGCGCACGGCCTGATGTGCTGCGCAGCTTGATTCCCAAGTTGCCGCTACCGCAAGCCAAAACAGGTAAGCAGTTGAGCCAGCGGCAAAGTCAACACATTCAACAGCCTTTACAACAACTCAAAAAAAGCGAGGCGATTAGCCCATGATCGATGTTGTCGTCTTATTCTTTATCTTCGGTTTAACTGCGGGACTTTTACGCGCAGACCTTAAACTGCCCGCCGCTTTATATGAATCCTTATCCTTAGTATTGCTAATAACTATAGGTCTCAAAGGCGGCGAGGGGTTGGCACAACAAGCCATAGGCCCACTGTTGCCACAACTTGCATCCGTTATTTTGCTAGGCGTTGTGCTGACGTTGATAGCCTTCTTTGCGCTGCGTCATATAGGGCGTATGGAACGCGCTGATGCTGCGTCAACAGCTGCACACTATGGCTCAGTCAGTGTTGCAACTTACGCGGTAGGCAGTAACTGGCTGACAACACGCGGCATTGCCTTTGAGCCGCAGTTGGCTATTTTTCTGACGGTTATGGAAGTTCCTGCCATCATCGTCGGCATCGTTATTGCGCGCGGTATCGGCAAAGAAACACGCTGGAAGGTACTTGCACACGAAAGCTTTTTGGGCAAAGGTGTTACGCTTCTTATAGGCGGAATGGCGATAGGTTGGGCGGCAGGGCCGTTGGGCCTGGAGCCTATAAAAAATCTGTTTTATGATTTATTCAAAGGTGCATTGGCTCTTTTCCTGCTGGAAATGGGTCTGATTGTTGCTCGGCAAACGGCTGAGCTTCGCAAACGAGGTTTATTCATCGTTATTTTCGGTGTTTGCATGCCGCTGATTTCTGCCTTGTTGGGCATCGGCTGCGGTCTCGTTTTGAATCTAACTGTCGGCGGCATCACGCTGCTTGCGACACTGGCTGCCAGCGCATCTTATATTGCAGTACCCGCTGCCATGCGCTTGGCGATACCCGAGGCTAACCCAGGGTTGTCTCTATCTGCCGTGCTTGGCATCACTTTTCCATTCAACATTTTGGTTGGCATACCACTTTATTTTTGGCTGGCTAAGCAGCTTTCAGGAGCCTATTTATGACGCAAACTCACGAAAAAAGAACATTGCTGACGGTCATAACTGAAGCTGCGGTCGAGGAACCACTGCTGCGCGACTTCGACAGGCTGGGCGTTGGTGGCTACACCGTGACTGACGCCCGCGGGCGGGGAAGTCGCGGCATCCGTGATGCAGCATGGAAGGAGGCTGCCAATATTCGTATTGAAGTGATTTGCAATCGCACGCTTGCTGAAACTATAGTTAGTTATTTACAAACGCACTACTATGCAAACTACGCCATGGTCTCGTTCACACACGACGTAGAAATCCTGCGCCCTGAAAAGTTTTGACCTTCAAGAGTTTTTAAACTTCAAGAATACGTCACCCAATCCGGCAATTCTTCCAAATGCGGCAAGGTGTTGTACGTCACCAGCATGTGGCGCTTGGGGGTGAAGGCGAATTCGGTGATGGAACAGTTGCGGATGCGCAAATTCAGCTCGATAGTCGTCTCTGGCGTCGTACCTAGGATGTGACCGACCGCGGTTGAAATCGGGCCACCGCTGGAGACGATGAGGACGTTGCCTGTTTTGGCCTCGGCATGATTTTTGCGCACATGGTCTAACGCGCTGACCACGCCTTGCTGAAAATCAACATAACTGGGCATGCCAACGGGGCTGACAACGCCATTCATCCACTGCGTCAAACCATCTTTCAACAACCGAAAATGATGACGATACATGTCTGGCGTGTCCGGCTTTTCTAGCTTGACAGGGTGAATCGCGCCAATCACGGCCTCAGAATCGTACTCGTTCAAACCTGGCCACTGCAACGGCTCGTGTTCAAAACCTGCGCCTTTGGCAATGCCTTGCCACGTTTGCGTGTGACGGCGCAGCGTGCCGGTGATGACGGCGTCAAACTGCGTGTTTTTTTGTTTGAAATACGCGCCCAGCTGCTGCGCCTGCTTGTGACCCAGCTCGCTCAAGTTGTCGTAATCTGCTGCACCAAACGAAGCCTGGCCGTGGCGTATTAGATAGAGATTTCCCATGCAGGCATTGTCAATGCCCCTGCGAATTTATGCAGTCGCAGCCACGACAGCCAGTTGCGCACCTTGCACACGAACCGTGATTTTTCGGCTGCTGCCCAAATACTCGCCATCTGCCGCGATGGGCACGGGTGTTGATGACTCAATCTGCATCGTTTGAAACGGTTGGGTGTGTACTTTGGAATGACTCAGGTGCTTCCCAACGAGCAATCTCGGTAGCAAAAGCAAGGTTTGCGGCAGGCTGATGTCACCGGCCAAGAGCAAATTTAAACGCCCATCATCAAGTCGCGCATGCGGCACAGCGGGCATGCCTGCGCCAAAAGTTCGGGTGTTGAGCGTGGAAGCAAACAGAGCTTTCCCCGAATGAACGCGTGCGCCATCAACACTGACGTCCATTCGCCACGTACGAAAATTCACCAATTCTCGCGCTGTCGCCAGCAGGTAGCGTGGCAAACCACGCAGCCGCTTGGGGCCGTTGATGGCTCGCAAGCCAACGGATGAATCGAAACCCGTGGTCAAGCTGGAAATGAAAGGCACGCTGCGTGTTTCCACATCACTGCTTGTCTGCACAGCAAACTCAGCCAAACCAAGGTCAATCTGGCTGGCCGCACCCGCGAGTCCATGCGCCAATGCTTGTTGCCACGACAAACCATACAGCCCCAGCGCGCGCGCCGTGTCGTTACCACTACCAAACGGCACAAGCGCAGTGGTGTGAGCGCCTTTTAGCAAACTAGGCAGCAATTGGTTCAGCGTGCCGTCACCGCCCACAACGATAACGCGGCTGGCTTGCGGCGAAACGTCTACCAATGCCCGCGCTTGAGCCACTGAGTTTGGAATTTCAAAAGCAGCCAGCGGTGAATTTTGTTTTAGCCACAGCCGCATGGGCTCGGCCAACGCAGCTGCTTTGCCGCCAGCGGCGTGAGGGTTGAGCAAGACAATCGTTTTTGTCATGCAAAATCTACTTAAATACGCGACTCAAATTCCGTGGCTTTGTAGTTCGACAACGCCTTTGGGCGTTTTCAAAGTGACGGTAATATTGGCATCCCCCGCAGACACGGTGACACCTGTTAACCCAATCGCGTCATAGGCGGTTTGCAGTTTTTCAGGCGTGGGCGAAGAAACAGTGACGCTTTGCAACGACACGCCAGAGCGGGGCAAAGTATTTCTGGGGTGCAGGCGCAACGGCTCTTCGGCGTTGGTTTTGCCCCACTGAATCAAACTGGGCAGCGCGCCGTTAAAAAGGCGCTGCCCATCGTCGCGCACGGTGATTTTCCACTCCAAGCGGCCTTTGCGGGTGGGGCGACTCGCTTCCACGGCTGCGCCACGGTCAATACCAATCGCTTTTAGCGCGGCGCGGCCGGCTTGGATGTCATCTGTATTCGCCACAAAATGCACCAAGCGCGGCTCTTTGGCGACGGCGGCTTGCAACGCAGTGTCATCCATGTCAAACCAGCGTGCACTTGCAGTCTTGTTTGGCGCTTGATTTTGAGCTCTATTTTGAAGTTTAGCCGGCGTATTTATTGACTTAGTAGCTACTTTTTTTATAGCAATAATTTCAAAGTAAGCCAATGGAAAATTGGGCGTGGCGATCTTAAAAATGCGGTTATGCGTGCCAAACTGCGGGTGATCACCACCCGGCTGCGGCGTGATGCCCAGCGTGGCCTCACACCACGCCACGCCTTGCTCCAAGGTTTGGGCGACGACGACGATGTGGTCGATTTGGGCTTTTAAACCTGTTGGCACCGCCAATGGTAGCGATGGTGAAAAAGCGCGTGCTTCGCGGTTTGACCGTGCGATAAGCGTCATGCCGACTTCATCGCTTCTTTGATCGTATCCGCCAGCGCCTTGATACCAATGTTGATTTGATCCACAGACGCCGTCACAAAGCTCAAACGCAGGGTGCGCGGGTCGGCGTTGTCGGCATAAAAGGGGGAACCGGGCACAAAAGCGACGTTTTTATCGACGGCTTTGGGCAGCAGTGCAACAGCGTTCAGGCCTGCCGGCAAGCGTGCCCACAAGAACATGCCGCCCTCGGGTGAATTCCAAGTCACGCTCTGGTCTGGATTACCTGGGGTGACGGGCATTTCACGGGTTAAAGCGACCAGCATCGCGTCGCGCTGTGATTTGTAAAGTTTACGAATCATGGGCACGTGACGATCTAAAAAGTCACCCTGCATGACTTCAGACGCGACGCGCTGGTTGAAGCTTGGCGTGTGCAAATCAGCCGCTTGCTTGGCTTGCAAGATTTTGGGATACAAAGCCTTTGGCAGCACCATGAAACCCAAGCGCAAGCCTGGGGCCAGCACTTTGCTGAACGAGCCTAGGTAAACGCAGCCATCAGGGTTGCGTGCGGTCAACGGCAACGGGGGGTGCTCGTCAAACCACAGCTCACCATACGGGTTGTCTTCCACAATCGGCAAACCCATCTCTGCCGCTGCGGCGCTGAGCTGTGCGCGGCGCGCCTCGGTCATGGAGCGGCCGGTTGGATTTTGGAAATTGGGCAGCACGTACAAAAAGCGGGCCATCTTCCCATCTTGTGTAGCTTTGGCTTTCAAGTCCGCAATGTCAATGCCTTCTTCATCACTGGCCACAGAAACCACTTCGGGCTCCATCGGCGTGAAAGCCTGCAGCGCGCCTAAATAAGTCGGCGTTTCGACGATGATTTTGCTGCCTTCGTCGATCAAAATCTTGGCCAACAAATCCAAACCTTGCTGCGAGCCGGTGGTGATCAAAATTTGGTCGGGGTCAACGCTCCACGGCAGTCCAGCGGCCACTTGTGCGCGCAAGGGCGCAAAACCTTCACTGGCGGCGTATTGCAAAGCAGCCTTGCCGTCTTCCGTCAACACTTTGGCGCAGGCGGCGGCGAACTCTGGAATCGGAAAGGTCAACGGCGATGGCAAACCGCCCGCAAAGCTGATGATGCCGGGTTTGTCCGTCACTTTCAGGATTTCGCGGATCACTGAAGGGTTCATTTTTTCGGCGCGTCTGGCTTGTTTCCACTGCATACTCATATCAATTCCCCGTTATATATTTGGCTATCTGTATGGTTATCTTTAATTTTCATTTTAAATCACCCTTGAAACAGGGGCTGCACGATGGGGTATACGATGGGGTAGAGTGAAGCAACCAGCATAACCGCCATCGTGACATTGAACATTTTCAAATTCTTGGCGTCTTGCAAAAACCGCCGCATCGCGCTGCCAAACCAGCCCCAGCAGGCGACCAGCGGCAAATTAATCACCCCAAAAACCAGCACCACGAGCAAAACCTGCGCCAGCTTTGAGCCCACTTCCGCTGACGCAGCGGTGGACGCATAAGTGGTGATAGCGCTGATGGCCATGAACCACGCTTTCGGATTCACCCACTGAAACGCCGTAGCCGCCCAAAATCCCATGGGTTTAGCGCCTGCTTTGCCATCTTCGGACGATTTCGGCCCCGCTACAGGACCAGAATTGGCAATTTTCCAAGCCAACCACAGCAAATACGCTGTTCCGCCATAACGCAAAACCGTCTCCAACTGCGGAAATACGGTAAACATGGTCTGCAGCCCCATGCCCACGCAAAAAATCATGAAGCAAAACCCCAATGTGATACCCATCAAATGCGGCATCGAGCGTTTCATGCCGAAATTGACGCCAGAGGTCAAAATCATCAAATTATTCGGCCCCGGCGTACCGGATGAGACCGCGGCAAAGACAGACAGGGCTAGTAATTGGTCGGTGGTCATTTAGCCGCCCCCAAAGTTAACGCGCCCACTGGCATCTTCTTCCCCACAAACACCGTCGCTATCACCGCCAGCGCAAAAACCAGCGTCATGGCATCGATTTTTTCACCCAGAAGCGGCACAGCGAACAGCAAGCTTAGAAATGGCTGAACAAGCTGGACTTGGCTGACGCGCACGGCGCCGCCCAGTGCCAAACCGCGATACCACGCAAAAAAGCCCAGCCACATGGAGAAAACGGCGACGTAAGCGAACGCCCACCAGCTGCTGGGGTGGATGGCGGTTAGGTTTGACGGCAGATTCAGCCACGTCATCGGCACGGTGATGGGCAATGACAGCACCAGTACCCAGCAAATCACCCGTTCTGCACCCAAAGACGGCGTTAACCGTGCGCCGCCTATGTAGCCCAGCGATGCGCTGAGCATGGCGAGAAGCAAGAAAACATCCGCCAGATGCAAGCTGAAATGCCCCGAAGCATCTGCAGAACGCATCACCATGAAACCGAGTACCAATAGCGTACCTAGCACCGCACACAGCCAAAAGCCGACGCTGGGTTGTTGGCGAAACCACAGAGCCGCAATCACGGCAGTGGTCAAAGGCAGCAGACCGGTGACAACCGCGCCATGCGTGCTGGGCACGTATTGCAGCGCTAGGGACATGAACAGCGGAAAACCGACGACCACCCCAAGTGCCGTGAATGCCAGCAAACCCCATTCAGCGGCGTTTGGCAGCCGTAAAGTGGTATTTGCAGCGTTTTTAGGGGCTAATTTATGCTCATTATTTGACTCTAGCCGGCGTGTATATTGCCTCAGTAGATATAAAATTGATAGCAAACCAGCCACGAATGCACGGCCAAAGGTGATGAACCATGGCGACAATTGCGGGTCTGCCGCTGTGCCGACGGCCAGTTTGGTCATGGGCAGGGTGGCGGCAAAGAGCGTAACGCCTAGAAGCCCCAGCCAAAGACCTTTTTTAACATTTTGGGCGGATGTTTGCGCAGAATTCATGTCAATCTCATATCAAAATGTCGCCATCCAAGCCGCGGTTACCGCCAAAACAACGGCCATGAAACGGTTGAACCACGCCAACCTATGCCCAACTTGCAGCCATTCACGCAACAACGAACCCATCGCTGCATAAGCCAAATTGCTCGCGAAGGCGTAAAACAACAAAATCGGAAACATCAGCAAAAAGCGGCTGGTCGCGTCTGGCCTGCCTGCAATCCAGCCTGCCACCAGTGCGAGCGCCAACATCCACGCCTTGATGTTCAAAAACTGCAGCATCACGCCTTGCCAAAAAGTCACCTTCAAGCGCGATTCGTCAACCGAACTCAACTGGCTAGCCATGCCGATTTTGTAGGCCAACCACAGCAAATACCCCACACCCAGCACTTTGATGGCGAGACGCAACACTGGAATAGCGACAACCAATGCCCCAACCCCCCCGGCACACAAGGTGAACAGCAAGCCCCAGCCTACGGGCACGGCGAACACAAACGTCATCGCCCGCTTCAAGCCGTAGTTGGCTGCCAACGCGGTCGACAGCGTGGTGTTGGGCCCCGGCGTGAAGCTGGCGGCGGTGGTTAGGGCCAACAAGGCCAATAATTCGGTAGCGTTCATTCTGCGGCATTCATTCAGATGTGTTCATGATTGATTCCAAGATTGACAATGTACGCCATAAAACAATACACTAGCAATACAGTACAGCAGATCAGTTTATTTCAGTGTACTGTTATTTTTAGCAATACACGTATCAAGTCAGCATGAATGAAAAACTGAATCCCAGCGCGTCCATGACCTTGGCAGAACAACTCAGCAGCCGCTTTGCCGAACGCATCAATAGCCGGCTGCTGGCACCGGGCTCGCGGCTGCCCTCGGTGCGGCAATGTGCGCAACAGCAGCAAGTCAGCCCCTCCACCGTGGTGGCAGCGTACGACCAATTGCTGGCTTTGGGACTGGTGGAAGCACGTAAAAACCGTGGTTTTTTTGTGCGTGAAACGGCCCAAAATATTTCTTCCATAAGAGATAAAAATACACCTACAAATTCATCTGTAAATTCACCTCTAAATTCATCTGAAAACTCATCGATAGCCGGCGTATTCATTAACGATTCAGCTATTAATACTATAGCAAAATTACATGCACCACAAGCCCTGACTCGGCCCGTCAATGCCGCCATGCTGATTCGTGGCATGTTCGTGCAAGGCAGCGGCAAACCACAGCCGGGCATGGGCACTTTTCCGCCCGAATGGTTGGCGTCTAGCTTTTTATCCAGCGCAGTTCGTAAAGTCACCAGCCCGGCTGAGTTGCAAAAGTTTTCGCTGTCGTACGGCGAACCGCAGGGCGATTCAGGGCTGCGGCTATCACTGTCCAACAAGCTGGCTGGCATCAACATCCAAGCCAGCCCAGAGCAAATCATCACCACCGTGGGTGCAACCCATGCGCTGGACATGGTCAGCCGCACGCTTTTAAAAGCGGGTGACACGGTGATGGTGGAAGAACCCGGTTGGGCGATTGAATTTGCCAGACTGCAAATGCTGGGTTTGCGCATTTTGCCTGTGCCGCGCGGCCCAGATGGGCCTGATTTGGCGGTGATGGCGCAGTATTGCGAGATTCACAACCCCAAACTCTTCGTCAGCGTCAGCGTGCTGCACAACCCCACAGGTTACAGCTTGTCGCCCGGCAGTGCGCACAGCATTTTGAAGCTGGCAAACCAATACGACTTTCATATCGTTGAAGACGACACCTACAGCCACATCGCCCCCTTTCATGCGACGCGGCTGTGTGCGCTGGACGGCTTGCAACGCACGATTTACGTCAGTGGCTTTGCCAAAATCCTCGCCCCCAACTGGCGCGTGGGCTACCTCGCCGCACCGCCCAACCTTGTTGAGCAACTGCTGGACACCAAATTACTCGCCACGCTGACCACGCCATCGCTCCTAGAAAAAGCCGTCAGCCACTGCATAGACCAAGGTCAGCTGCGCCGCCATGCCGAGCGCATCCGTACCCAGCTTGATGCGGCGCGTGGCCGGTCTGTGAAGTTAGCGCTCACTCACGGTTGCACCTTGTCAGCTGAACCCGCTGGTTTGTTTGGCTGGGTAGACACGGGTGTTGATACCGATGCGCTGGCACAACGCATGCTAGACCACGGCTACCTGCTTGCGCCTGGTGCTTTGTTTTTGGCCGACCGAAGGCCTAGTACGCTGATGCGGATTAACTTTGCGACGACGCAGAATGCAGAGTTTTGGCAGGTGTTTGCGAAGGAAGTGCGTCGTCAACCCTGATAGGACAACGCCTGTTTGTCTAGCGCTGCGAGCCCAAACGCTGTAAAGTGGTCGTATGAATCAACCACAACCACAGACTGATGAGAGCACCGCGATGGATGCCTCTCAATCCATCAACACGCAACCCAGGCACCACACGCCGCATGGCTTTTCAGACCATTTTGCGCTTGGGTTTACCAAAGTACTGCGGTTTTTTGCAGATACTTTTTTCGCAAAACGCTATGGCCATCGCGCCATTGTTTTAGAAACGGTAGCTGCAGTGCCTGGCATGGTGGGCGGCACGATTCAGCACTTGAAAAGCCTGCGCAACATGAAGGACGACGAAGGCTGGATTCGCACCCTGATGGAAGAGGCCGAAAACGAGCGCATGCATTTGATGACTTTTATTGAAATTGCCAAGCCAACGCTGTTTGAGCGCTTGGTCATCATGGGCGTGCAGTGGGTTTTCTATGTCGGGTTTTTCTTGCTGTATTTGGTGTCTTCTCGTACGGCGCACCGCATCGTCGGCTATTTTGAGGAGGAAGCCGTGCTCAGCTACGCGCTGTACCTGCAGGAAATTGACGCTGGCCGCGCAGCCAATGTGCCGGCACCCGCGATAGCCATTCATTACTGGAAACTACCAGTGGACGCCACCCTGCGCGATGTGGTGCTGGTCGTCCAAGCCGACGAGGCGCACCACCGCGACATCAACCACGGGTTTGCCAGCTCGCTAGCGGGGCTGCATTCAGACGCCTCCACCACCGCGCCCTATCCTGTGCATGCCGATGAGATTCGCTTCAAGGCTTGAAACAGCTGCAAATTGCTTTGCGGCAAAGGCCCAGACCATACGTGAGGCATCCGGCCCCTTGGGGTCGCTGTAGGCTTGTTTGGCGGCACCGCCGCTCCAAGCATGACCCAGCCCGCCTATTTCGCAAAGCGTCACCACCAGTCTGCCCTGGGTGCGGTAGTCGGTGACGGTGGCGGGATAGCGTTTTCCCCTTTGCACCGTCCGCGATGGGCCTGGTTTGGCGCCCTCTCGCGCAGCCCACAAGCGAGCCGCTTCAACACCATTTTTGGGTGCAACGATGCGGTCGGCGCCGCCCTGGATGACCAGCAGCGCAGGCAGATGCATGCCTTGTGCTCCCGGTGCGCCCTCTACCAGCGGCGAAAGCGGCGTACCAGCCCGACTGCTGCGCATGGCGGTGAGCGCCGTCGCTGAAGAATGGGCAACGCCGGGTGCGATACCCGAATGCATCGCGATGGCCCGAAAACGCGCTGGACAGCGGGTTGCCAGCAAAGCCGCCATGCCTGCACCTGCCGAGAGCCCCGCCAAAGCGATACGCAAGGTGTCCACGGCTTGCGTCTGGCAAATCTGGTCGATTACGGCCGCAATGGCATCCGCTTCGCTTTGGGCTTTGCCCGAACGCGTTTGGTGCCAGTTCCAGCAGCCTTGCATGTTGGAGATATGGTTTTGCTCTGGGTAAAGCACCAAAAAGCGTTCACGTTCTGCCATCTGGTTCATGCGCGTGCTTGCGGCCAGGGTTTCTGCGTTCTGGCTGCAACCGTGCAGCATCACCATCAGCGGCAGACGCTCGCTTTGCCGCACCCCCTGCGGCTTAAAAAGCCGGTATCGCAGCCCCCCTGCCACACCGGCGGTGAAGCCAGTGCTCCTCTGCGTCGCCAAGGGGCGCGGCGTTTTGATGGTGGTTTTGATGGCAGTTTTCTTCACCGCCACGGCTTTCACAGCTTTGGGCGACCGCAAAGCCTGCACCATGGCCTTGGAGCCAGCGCGCATGGCAGTGCGCGTCATGGCGGTCAGCGTGCGCTGAAATGAGCGACTCAACAGGGGATTTCGGATTCTTTTGGCCATGATTTTGGTAATTGACAACCAACCATCATGTCAGAAGCGCATTTCAAAGGGTGTAGGTCAAGGCCTGTAGGCGTTGTCGTATGGCGAGAGAATGCATTTTTTCGGACACGTTCCGGACAAGACTTCTTTAAAAAGATGTTAAGCAACAACCGAAAAACCAAAAGAAAACGCCCTTAGAAATCTTTCAATCTCTAAAGGCGTTCAAGTTTTGTGGTGCGGCTGGCAGGAATTGAACCCACGACCCTCTGGTTCGTAGCCAGATACTCTATCCAACTGAGCTACAGCCGCACAGCAGGTCAATTATAGCCTGAAAACACTTGGCTTCGACCATGGCAACGATGCTTTTGGGTAGATATTGATGTTTAGGCTTAGCCTGTACGTCATTTGGATAGCTGTTTCAAATGCCGAGATTTCCAAAAACTTCTCGGAATTAAGCAGTAAAATTGGCCCCTAGCCAGCGCATTCATTACCTAAACAGCTATCGTAATAATAGCAATTACAACTACAATCCCAGCTCACTGTGCGACCCCAGCCGCACAAGCTGCAGCTGCTCTTCATCCGGTTTGCAATAAATCAACACCAAGTCAGGTTTGATATGGCAATCGCGATGGTCTTTCCAGTCACCCGCCAAGGCATGATCACGGTACTTTTCAGGTAAAAGCTCATCCGAAGCCAATGTTTTCACAATGTGCGTGAATTCTTTGGCCAGCATCGCCCGGTGCATGCCCTTCGCCTCACGCTTTAAATCGCGCTTGAATTGCCCCGTTTGGTTAATCGTCCGCATTTAGCACTGATTGCAGCTCGTCAAGCGTTACTGCTGTCGTTTTCCCTAGGCGCGCCTCTTTCATGGCGGCGATTGTCTTGGCATTGGGAGCCAACACTTCAAACGGCAACGCCTTTTCACTGACGACGCGGGTCAACATCATTCGAAAAGCGTCGGACACCGTCAGCCCCATGGCAGCCAGCACAATGGCAGCCTCGTCTCTGATGTGCTCATCAATCCGAGCGCGTACAACAGCATTTGCAGCCATGTTTTAGTTCTCCTATTTTGGGCTACATTGTAGCTCATTTTCAGAGTTTTGCACAAACTAAAAGGCGAAAAAAAGACCTCGATTTTAGATGTATTTTTACTAATAGCCGGCGTATTCATTGTCTAAGCAGCTATAAAAAACATAGCAAAACTAATTTATTTTTGACCTAAAACCCATCCCCCCCTGCACATACCCCACAAACAGCCCGCTTGGGGTTCAGCACCGCCACCCAGTCTTGCCGGGCGATGATGGGCATGAGCGCGGCAGCTTGGCTTGTTCACCGGCTTCGGCTTGTAACGGATTTAAATTTGCTCGATTCAATTAGACGCTCAGCTTTGAGGCAGTTCTCCACCCCTCGGCATCTACACTTTGAAGACCAGGAGATTTTGTATTAGGCTAAAAATAGGCATCAAAATCGGCCTCTAGCCGGCGTATTTATTCAATAGTTTGCTATCAAAATAATATCAATTTTTGACGTTTGCAGAGCGAGCATGCACGCAAAACGAAGGGTTGATTCGATGGCTAAACTGAATAAATTATAAATATTTTTAATTTAACGACATTGAGTCGGCGCGTATTTTGGATCTAATGTGCCCAAAGTACCCCCGCCATTGCCCTGCGAGGCCGATACCGTGCCTGTAGATGATTGGCAAGCCCAATCAATGAGTCCTGTCAGGTTTAGCGCATAGGAGGCACCTACTGTTTGACCTGTTCCACCAATAAATGGCGTCAATATCAACACATTATTGGCACCAATGCTACCCACGTTTGCAGCGTTATAGGTAATGATAATTTCGCCCTGTTGCGCAGAATTAGGCGTTGCATCAATTTGCACGCTGGTAATATATTTACTGTTGTAGTTTTCAGCGTTAAATGAATTAGCTGTGCTAACCAAATCGTTAGAAGTTGCAAAACCAGTTGCCACGGCAGCTTTACCTGAAGATGCTAGGCTGAGCCCCTCGGTAACGCGAGCACGTATGGTGTAGTCTTGGTATGCAGGCAAGGCTATGGCTGCGAGTATGCCTATGATGGCAACCACGATCATCAGCTCAATAAGCGTGAAACCGCTTTGAGTATGTGTCTTGACAGCAAAGATTTTTTTCATCTCGCCCATCCTTCTAAGTCATAAAACCAGCCGATACAACCAAACGTTCAGACAGAACAAATGATTGCTAATTGGTTTATATTTTACAACTTTTGGTTAAGAAATGACACAATAAATTACATATTAACCACTTTTGAGCTACTTTTCCGCGATTGTCAGTATATTTTTTTGCGCTTCCTCTGATCTGCAATTTTGTTATGTAGCCCTTTGTTTTAAAAACCGTCACCTTCCAAATAACCCATCACTTCACCGCTGAAACCCAATACAACAATCCAATCTTTTCGAGCAATAAGAGGTAAGTATCGGATTTGCTTTGTTTCTAAATCAGGCTGTATTGGTTTGTCATCACTTTTTGTATGACTGATTTTCAGTCCAGCGTTCATACTGATCAACTGATCTGCGGCTTGCTGTTGGCGCGGGTATTTTTGTAGGAAAGTGGCGAGCGGACGGGCTTTTGTATAAGCCGCAGCAGGTTTGAAGGGCACATAAAAGTTGGGGTGATCGCCATAGTCACGTCCCCCCTGGACAGATTCAATCAACACTTTTTTTCGCTCCTCTGCGCTTAATTCACGAAGGGAAACGATTTTGGGTGTTTCAAAAAACCCCACATTTAAGGTCTTGGGGACACTTGCCAACTCAGCAGAGTCAACGTCAGCCAACGAAATGACTTTAAACCTATCAATCTCATGCACCAAATACAAAGGGCGCACTTGATACATCGTCCAAGCGCCGTAGCATAGGGCAGCTACCTGCACGACAACGACCAAGCCCATATCCAGCACCAACTCACGCTTTCGCTTTGTAGGTGCGTAAATAACCAAGGTAAGCAACGGCCCACACACCAAATCGACACTAACGATCAAGAAAAACAAGTCTTTCCCGCCAGCAAACTCCCGAAAAGGATACGGAAACCAGACAACAAACACCAGAAATGCAACCAATGCAGTCACAAGCAGACTCAGGACAAAATGGATGCCCATAGCTCTAAAAGAGGCTTTAAGGCGAGAAGCGCTGATTTTCATGATTGATTCTTGTACACAAATGCAAAGCTACAAACAAACAAAGGCGCCGAAGCGCCTTTGTGATACCCATGTGGTTAACTAAATATTAACGGCACTGAGCAGGAGCATATTTTGCCAACAAAGTGCCGGCTGTTCCGCCTGGGTGACCTTGATTTGTAGCCGTAGTATTCGTAGCTGACTGGCATGACCAGTCAATGGCGCCAGTGACAGCAGCAGCATATGAACTGCCAAGAGTCACAGCAGTATTGCCAATAAACGGCGAGAGGACTAGCAAGTTCGCAGCGCCGATGCTACCGACATTAGCTGCGTTAAGCAAAATTGCGATCTCGCCCTGTGTGGCGCCTGCGGCACCATTCATCAGCACGCTAGTCACATATTTGCTGTTGATGGCTGCAGCATTGACGGTAGCAGCAGTTGCAGTCAAATCCAAAGCTGTTGCAGAGCCTGTGCCCACAGAGAGCTTAGCATCGGAAGCAAGGCTCAAGCCCTCAGTCACGCGTGCGCGGATGGTGTAGTCTTGGTACGCTGGCAATGCGATAGCAGCCAAAATACCTATGATCGCGACAACGATCATCAACTCGATCAATGTAAAACCTTTTTGTAGGTTACGTTTAACTTGGTTCATATAAAACTCCAATAAAAAATAAATTTAGAAACTAGATTGAGGAAAAGCAAAGAAGATTAAGGTTTGAATGCTGCATGTTTAAAGGCTCAGTATCCAAGGTCTCATCTACTTCAATCCGCCCCAACCGGGGTCAGAAACTTAACTTTAACTCAAATAAAACGCTTATCAACAGACTTTCTTGCATTTGATGTCAAACTGCTACAAATATTTACATTTACATGCGATTTATCACGAAAATTGTTTCAAACATTTGAGACGTCTGACGATTTTGGTAGTTTTTCAAAAATCACTGCGGTCTTAAATACACACATTGTAGGCTTGCCTACTTTGGGTGAAAAACAGCGGTTGTCATTGGGGGAAGTAGGTTAAAAGTACGTCAAATGTGCATTCAAACAGCATCATTTGATGCACACAGAACGCACTTGTTTGAGGTCTGTCAGGCCTTGCAGCACTTTGATCATGCCGTCCATTTTTAAGGTGTGCATGCCACCTGCAACGGCGCTGGCGAAGATGGTGGCGACGCGGGCGCGCTCTTGAACGAGGACTTTGATGTCGTCGTCTGCCAGCAAGAGCTCGTGCAGGCCCACCCGGCCTTTGTAGCCGGTTTTGGCACAGCGCGAGCAGCCCACGGGGCGGTACATGGTGATGCGACCGCCTTCGCCGTAGTCTTCAAGCCAGCTTTTATAGAGCTTTTTCGCCTCGCCAGGTGCATCGGCCAGCCATGCCGGGGTGTGGCGCAGCTCTTCGGCATACTCACTGATGAAGCTTTGCAGCTCAGGCCCTGCAGGGGTGTAGGACTCTTTGCAGGAACACAAGCGTTTGGCCAATCGCTGCGCCAGGACGCCCAGGAGCGCGTCGGCAAAGTTGAACGGGTCCATGCCCATGTCCAACAGGCGGGTGATGGACTCGGGGGCGGAGTTGGTGTGCAGTGTTGAGAAAACCATGTGACCGGTCAACGACGCTTCAACGCCCATGGAGACGGTTTCATGGTCGCGCGATTCGCCGACCATGATGATGTCTGGGTCTGCCCGCAAAAACGAGCGCATGAGCATGGCAAAGTCGATGCCCGCTTTTTTATTGACCTGCACTTGACGCAGGCCTTTTTGCGTGATCTCAACGGGGTCTTCTGCGGTCCAAATTTTGGTGTCTGGCGTGTTCAGGGTTGCCAAGATGGAATGCAGTGTGGTGGTTTTACCCGAGCCCGTGGGGCCACACACATAAAACAGACCATAGGGCTTGTGGATCACGCTGACCAACCTCTCCATGTTGTGCGGCGTTAAACCCAGTTGCTCCATGGGGATGGCTTCACCACCGGCCAAAATGCGCATCACGACGTCCTCGACGCCGCCAGCGGAGGGCAGCGTGGCGACGCGGAGCTCGATATCAATCGGACCAAATTTTTTGAAGGGGATTTTGCCGTCTTGCGGTCGACGGGTCTCAGAAATGTCCAAATCAGACATGATTTTGATACGTGCAACGATGGCCTGGCGCAAATGGCGCGGCGCGTCGATGTAGGGCACCAAGCTGCCGTCAATGCGCAGGCGCACGCCCACGTTTGCTTTGCCTTGGCCGGGCTCGATATGGATGTCAGAGGCTTTCTTTTGGTAGGCTTCCAAAATTACTTTGTTGACGAACTTGACGACCTCGTTGTCAGCCGTTGAGCTGGCCAGGTAGTCTTCCTCTTCGCCCTCTTCTTGCATGGGGCGGCTGAGGTTGGCCAGCAGGTGGTCAATGTTGCCGTCGCCATCCGAGTTGCCGAAAATCAGGTCTAGCGTTTGGTTGAACTCGGATTGAGAGCTGACCACGTATCTAAATTTAGTCTCGCGCGGAAACATGTGCTGCACGACGTAGGTGCTGCGCACGTTTTCAGGGTTGATGCACATGACGACCAGGCCGTCAAAAGACTCTTCCAGCGGAATCCAGCCTTGCTCAGACAAAAAGTCGCGCTTGAGCGCGCCATGCAACTTCTCAGTATTGAAGCGTGCTTTGCTGTACGGCTCATAGGGCACGCCGAAAAACAGCGCCAAGGCCTGGCCGATTTGCGCGGGCGTGACCTGGTGTTCGTCGATCATCAACTGCTCGATCGTGCCGTCTTTGTCGCCGCGCTTGGCCAAACAGTCCTGCAGCGCAGCTTTGGAGATGGCGCCCGAGTGAACCAGTCCATCGTACTTGCTGGGTTGGCCTGGGCGATACGCCCCCGTGGGTGACGCAGTCGCTTTCGTGGCGGAGGAAGGGGGGGCTGTAGGGGGTGCTTTTGTAGTGGTTGCCATTAGAGGAGCGCTGTCAGTTTGCTGAGCCCGCTGCAAAGCTATCGCCAGTGTTTGGGACAGTCTGGTGCATGCGTCGAGTTCAGGTTGCGAGAATGGTTGCCCATGTTTGTTGTTGATTACTTCTAAAACGCCCAGCATGGCATCACCTGCCACGATAGGACTGATCATCATCTGCTTGCTGCGAAAACCGGTCGATTTATCGACAGCGTCTATAAATCTTAGCTCAGGATGGATACTCTGCAAAGCCCCTACATCGTAGGCGTCGGCAATATTCAGCTGCCTTTTGCTCAAAGCCACGAATCCTGCCAAACTTTTGGGGCCTATCGGAAGTTTGACACGGGTGTTTGCCGCCAACCCTGTTGTCACTTTTGAGGTGATGGTTACGCCGTCTTCATTGGCAAGAAAGAGACCGATACGCTCCGCATGGAGAACCTCACACACGGCCAAACACCAAGCATGAACACTCTCATCAAAGCTAACAGCTTGTAACAATTTAGCATCTAATGTGTCGAGCTGAATGCTGACGTTGGTTGCGATGCTCATTGTTGACGGCTGTGTTTTCTATGCGTTTTATGATTGACTTTTGATCATAGGCTAAAAGCCTGTGCTTCAACTGCCCTGACTCTCAATTGGTGTATATACCGTGAATATGTCATGTTTCCCAGCAAGCTGCACGTTGTCAACTTGCCGCCAGGTGAATTGGGTGGCACAGTGTTTTGTATGGGGACCGACCAAGATGGATACCTCGTATTTTTTAGTCAACTTCTCCAGACGAGATGCCACATTCACCGCATCACCCACAACCGTGTAACTTCTGCGCATGAAAGAGCCCATATCGCCCACACACATGATGCCCGTGTTGATGCCGATGCCGAGTTTTATGGCTGGCAAGCCCACTGCGCGATGCTCTTGGTTGATCAGCTTGACGGCTTGGATGATGTCCAGAGCCGCCAGGACAGCCAGATCTGCATGGTTTGACATGCTGACCGGAGCACCCCAAAAGGCCATGACGCTGTCGCCTATGTATTTATCGATCGTACCGCGCCGCGCCATGATCAATTGCGTCAATCGACCAAAAATACCATTTAACATATGCTGGAGCTGCGCAGGCCCTAGGTTTTCGGATAGCTGGGTGAACCCCCTCAGATCACAAAACATCACGGTCATTTCTTTGTTGCTGGCCTTCATGGTGTGGTTTGTCGGGTCGAGCAACATTTCCTCAACCAACTGCGGCGGGACATAGCTGCCAAAAAGTTTGGATAACTCGCGTTTTGATTTGCTCTCAACAAAATAGCCGTAGCTCATGTTGAGCATGTAAGCGAAAAGAGACAGCAAGATCAAGGAGGCCATGGGAAAGACCATGCCGTGCATGTCAAACAAAAAAATGTTCAGCGCTACGGGCAAAAAAAGCATGACACAACTGAAGCCCAAAGCGCTGATAGCCGTCAAAGCAGGCAACACAAAGGCGAGAGTCAAACCAACCAGCAATAGCAAGGCGACTTCAACACCTAAAGCATAGTCAGGCGTGAAGATGGCTTTGCCATCCAACATGCCAGATAGCACATTGGCGTGCGTTTCCACGCCTGGATACGTCTGGTCGACGGGTGTGACACGCAAATCTTGCAGCCCGGGTGCGCTTGAACCCACCAGCACGATTTTGCCTGTCAATTGTGCAGCATCCACGCGCTTGTTCAACACATCTGCGGCCGAAATATATTGGAACGAGCCGCCCTTGGAACCACCATAGCCTCGGTAGGGCACCAAAACTGCGGCGCGAGCGTCAACTTTGATAACAGCCCTTGTTTGCGGAATGGCTAGCTGGTTGGCTGGCTTCACCAATGAAATGCTTTCAATGTTGCCCGCTTGCGTTGCACGGGAAAAATTGGGTACGACATTCGGATAGCCCGCGTGGGCGCGATACATGGCCAGTGCCAGCGACTCAAAATAGTCGCCCTTGTAAGAAGCCAAAAGTGGAACAGAACGAACCACGCCATCGTCGTCCGCGATAGCGTTGAAAAAACCGGCATGCGGTGCTGCAGCCGCTATTTTTTCAATATTCGAACCAAACCCATCCCACAGCGTGGCGCGAAACGAAGGGCTATTTAAGCGCTGTAAGGGAAGCACCGGTTCAGGCAATACACCGCTTGAGCGCGCCTGCCTGTCACTGGTAAAGTAATAGGAAAGCACGACATTTTTTTGCGTCAATGATTGTGCAAATTGCGCATCAAAATCCAGCAACGGTTCTAATAATTTGAACTGTGATTGAAAAGCTTGGTTTGCAAGCAACTCCTTATCAGCAAAGCTTTTGAGTTGCGCCAAACCGGAGCTGCCATCAGGCTCGGCAAAAACCAAATCAAAACCCAGTAGTGAGATTTTATGGACATCAAACAGTTCTGTTGTCAAAGCCGCGAGCTGATTTCTACGCCACGGCCATTGACCTATTTCTGACAAGCTCTTTTCATCGACATCAACAATCACAATACGCGGATCAAGTGTCCGCGGCATCGTCCACCGCAATTTTGCATCGTAGATAATATTATCTAGTGTTTGTACGATGCCAATATTGAACAGTTTTGTCGTATGTCCAACGGCGAAAAGCAACGGCAGGACAGTGACGGCAATGCGAGCCCAATGGTTAGCAAGATATTTCATACAGCCTGCCGATCAGCGCCTCGTTCAAAGCGACTGCAGAGTATCAGTTTTGTATAAACTGCATCGCGGTACCCGCGAGTTCGAACAAATCACCGTTTTTAAGCGGCACTGCATCTATGCCGAAGGAAACGCCGTTGAGTGATGGACGCGTTGCCCCCTCGACATGCGCAACCATGTAGCTTTTGGGTCGTTTGGTGATGGCGATCACTGCTTCGCCCGGCTTACCGATGGTCGTCACAACTTTGACCAGCGGAAGTTCTTTACCAGTGGAGGAGCCAGACAAAATTTTGATAGCAACATAGGCTTCAGCAAATTTTGTTTGCTCAAACGAAGGCTTCTTGTCTTCGATGGGGCCATCGCTTTGACCGTATGAACCCAAGTCACCCTCATTCAGTGCCGTAGATTGCGGGTTGGTGCCATCCTGAACGTACCTGATCGCATACTTGCCGATTTCAATGTTGTCGCCATTTTTTAAAATTTGACGCTTCACCTTTTGTTCATTGATGTAGGTGCCATTGGTGCTGTTGAGGTCTTCAATGAAGTAGTCGCGCCCTATAACCTGCAAGGCGGCATGCTCTCCGCTGACGGCCAAATTATCGACGACGATATCGTTGTACGGGCGTCTCCCCAAAGTCATACGATCTTTGTTGAGTGGGACAACCTTGATGAGGTTGTCGTCCAGACTGACGATAATTTTTGCCATGGCACCTTGCTTTACAAATTGATCAATATTTTTTGAATTGCTCAAATATGTAACGAGTTTAGCCGATTAGTCCGCCGATTGCTTACGTTTTTGTAGGTATAAACCGACACCGAGCACTAAAAGCGCACCAAAAATGGCCGCACTGTATTCCATTGGTTTAGTGACAGCAAACCATTGCTTGACCGCAGGGTCTGTGATCGCCATTTGACCGGCTATCCATCCTAGCAACATGCCGCCTGCTGTGATGATGTGCGGAAACCGCTCCATCAATCTCAACACAATTTGGCTACCTGCCACAATAATGGGAATACTTACCAAAAGACCAAAGATGACCAGTCCTAGCTGGTGTTGACCCGCACTTTCAGCCGCGCCAGCTATCGCCAAGACGTTATCCACACTCATCACCAAGTCTGCGACGATGACAATTTTGACAGCGCCCCACAAGCGGTCGCTGCTGCTGATATTGCTATGCGCATTGTCATCTTGCGGCATCAGCAGCTTGATACCAATCCAAACCAACAAAATGGCACCCACTAATTTTAGATAGGGAACCGTGAGCAGTGTGAGTGCGAAAGCAATCAAAATGACCCTCAATACGATGGCACCCACTGTCCCCCAAATAATGCCCCATTTGCGTTGCGCAGGCGGTAAACCTCTACACGCCAAAGCAATCACAACGGCGTTGTCGCCACCGAGCAAAATATCAATAAGAATGATTTGCCCGACGGCAACCCAAAATTCGGGGGCGGCTAGTGCTTCCATATGTGTCTCAAATATCTAAAGTTAAAAGTTGAAATTTACTGCATTTGTCCATTTCAAAGCATGGCTTTGAGCAACTTTGCCATTTCAGATGGATTGCGTGTGACTTTAAAACCACACTCTTCCATCACAGCCAATTTAGCATCAGCAGTATCAGCGCCGCCAGAAATCAACGCGCCGGCATGTCCCATGCGTTTGCCGGCTGGTGCAGTCACGCCTGCGATGAAGCCGACGATAGGTTTTTTCATGTTGGCTTTGCACCAACGCGCTGCCTCAGCTTCGTCTGGCCCGCCGATTTCACCAATCATGATGACGGCGTCGGTATCTGGATCGTCGTTGAAAGCTTTCATCACGTCGATGTGCTTCAAGCCATTGATCGGGTCGCCGCCGATACCGACCGCACTGGACTGACCCAAACCAATTTCCGTCAACTGGGCTACGGCTTCGTACGTCAATGTGCCAGAGCGGCTGACGACGCCAATGCGACCTTTGCGGTGGATGTGGCCGGGCATGATGCCGATTTTGATTTCGTCTGGCGTGATCAAACCTGGGCAATTGGGGCCGAGCAACAAGGTTTTCTTGCCGCCGGCCGCTTCTTTGGCGCGCATTCGGTTGCGAATTTCCAACATGTCACGCACAGGGATGCCTTCGGTGATGCAAATCGCCAAATCCAAATCTGCCTCAACCGCCTCCCAAATGGCCGCGGCTGCGCCCGCTGGCGGCACGTAGATCACAGAGACCGTTGCGCCGGTTGCGCCTGCCGCTTCTTTGACGGAAGCGTAAATTGGGATGTTAAAAATAGATTCGCCGGCCTTCTTAGGATTCACACCTGCGACAAAGCATTCTTTGCCGTTGGCGTATTCTTGGCATTTTTCAGTATGAAATTGACCGGTTTTGCCAGTAATACCTTGCGTAATAACGCGTGTGTTTTTATTGATGTAGATTGACATATTCGTTCCTGTTCGTTTGCGGAATGCGTTCTGCGGTATGTGTTCTATTTATTTCAAAGCCGCGACGACTTTTTCGGCAGCTTCGGCCATCGAATCCGCGCTGATGATGGGCAAGCCTGATTCGGCCAGCATTTTTTTACCGAGGTCTTCGTTCGTACCTTTCATGCGCACAACCAGCGGCACACTCAAATTGGTAGCACGACAAGCTGTAATCACGCCAGTAGCGATAGTGTCGCACTTCATGATGCCGCCGAAAATATTAACCATGATGGCCTTCACTTTCGGGTTCTTCAGCATTATTTTGAAAGCTTCTGTGACTTTCTCAGGCGTCGCACCACCGCCCACGTCCAAGAAGTTGGCTGGCTCTGCGCCATACAGCTTGATGGTGTCCATCGTTGCCATCGCCAAGCCTGCGCCGTTGACCAGGCAGCCAATGTTGCCGTCCAAGCTGATGTAGGCCAAGTCAAACTTGCTGGCTTCGACTTCAGCTGGGTCTTCTTCGTCCAAATCCCGCAGGGCGACGATTTCTGGGTGACGGTACAAGGCGTTTGCGTCAAAATTGAACTTTGCATCTAAGGCTTTGATACCACCATTGCCCTCTAACACCAAGGGGTTGATTTCAACCAAGGATGCGTCTGTGTCCATGTAGCACTTGTAGAGCTTTTGCAGCACGTCGACGCACTGGGCGGTTGAACCCGCTGGCACACCAATACTGTCAGACAAATGCTTGGCTTGCGCGTCGGTCAAGCCCAAAGCAGGGTCGACGATTTCGGTGATGATTTTCTCAGGTGACACTTCGGCCACATGCTCAATGTCCATGCCGCCTTCGGACGAGACGATAAAAGCAACGCGCTGTGTCGCGCGGTCTGTCACGGCGGACACATAATATTCGTGCTTGATGTCAGCGCCGTCTTCAATGAACAAGCGGCGGACTTTTTGACCCATCGCACCGGTTTGGTGCGTGATCAATTGCATGCCCAAAATTTCGCCAGAGATTTTTTTGACCTCATCAATCGAACGAGCCAGCTTCACGCCGCCGCCTTTACCGCGTCCGCCCGCGTGGATTTGCGCTTTGACCACCCACACTGGGCCGCCCAATTTTTGCGCCGCTTCAACCGCTTCTTGCACGGTGAAAGCGGGGATGCCGCGAGGCACCGGAATGCCGAATTGACGTAATAGCTCTTTGCCTTGGTACTCGTGGATTTTCATGAGGCTCTCTCAAAAAATGGACAACAATGGAACGGTTAACACCGCGCAAGGTGGTTTAATTCACCACCCGCATGGCGCGCAATTTTCAACATGGACTGTAACATGCTGCATTGCACAAAAATGCGAGTTACCTTACAGTAACTAAAATTGTGCTACTACTTTCTTGGTGCAAACGCTTTTGTAGGGGATTTACAGGCGATTTGCATTTATACATTTTTAAAATATAAACATGACTGTAACTTATAAAGTATTCATCGATGGTGAAGCCGGCACCACTGGCCTGCAAATTCGCGAACGTTTGGCAACTATGCCAACCATTCAAATGCTCAGTATCGCACCTGAACTGCGCAAAGACGCTGCAGCCAAGCGCGATTTGATGGCGCAAGCCGATGTGGTTGTTTTGTGTTTGCACGACGACGCTGCGCGTGAATCTGTCGCCATGATTGATTCTTTATCGGTTAATTCAGCTGGTAAGAAGCCCAAAATCATCGATTCCTCCACCGCGCACCGCGTCTCACCGGGCTGGGTCTACGGGTTTCCTGAGCTGAATGCCGCTCAAAGCGCCTTGGTCACCGCCTCCAGCCGCGTGGCCAACCCTGGCTGCTACGCCACGGGTGCGATTGCACTGATTCGCCCTTTGGTCGACGCCGGTTTGCTGCCCAAAGAGGTCGCCCTGAGCATTCCCGCCGTCAGCGGCTACTCGGGCGGTGGCCGCACCATGATGGAAGCGTACAGCCAAGGCGAAGCACCCGCTTTTGAGTTGTACGCGCTGGGTTTGGGGCACAAACACATTGCCGAAATCATGCAATACGGTGGTTTGACAACGCGTCCGCTCTTTGTACCGTCTGTCGGTAACTTTGCGCAGGGCATGTTGGTGCAGATTCCTTTGCATTTGGACAGCTTGCCTGGGAAACCGTCTGTTGCGGACTTGCATAACGCTTTGGCTAAGCATTATTCAGCGTCGAATGGGGCAGATTCGTGGGTTTCTGTTGTGCCGACTGCGGATGTTGCCAAGTTAGACGCGTTGGCGCTGAACAACACGAACAAGATGGAGTTGCGGGTGTTTGGGAATGAGTCTTACCGCCAAGCTGTTTTAGTTGCCCGCTTGGATAATTTGGGCAAGGGTGCTAGCGGTGCGGCTGTGCAGAACTTGAAGTTGATGCTGGGGATTTGATTTTGCTATAAATAAAATAGCTAGTTAGGCAATAAATACGCCGGCTAGAGGCATATTTAAGCCTTATTTTTGAGAAATTTTACGACTTTACTCGTCAAATTCGTCAAAAGCCCCAGAAATCACCTTGCGAATCGCTTCTGAGCCGAAGCCACGGCTCATCAAAAACCGCATTTGTTTGCCTCGTTCGGAGGCGCTAATACGCGCTGGAAGCGCTTCCTCTGCCGATTTTCCGAACTTTTTGCGCCAAACCTCTCGAGCCCGCTCGACCTCGGTGCTTTTCAGCAAATCAACCGCATCCAGCACCGCGCCAGCGTCTAAACCTTTGCTTTGCAGCTCTTGTTTGATGCGGGCAGTGCCCAGTTTGGCGCTTCGGCGGTGCAAAACGGAATCTACGACGCGCTGTTCGTTGATGAAATCTTTGGCTTGCAACTCGTCCAAGGCTTTATCTAGCTCGCCAGGCGTTGTTTCGAACTGACTGAGTTTTTTCACCAGCTCAGCGCGGGAGTATTCACGACCGCTCAAAAGCCGCAAAGCGCGGCCTTTGAGGGAAATCGTGAAACCGGTTTGAAGCTTTTTGAGGTCTTCAATACCGTTTTCATTGGTATTTACCGCCTTGTTTGTGGCATATTTTGCTACATTATTCATAGCTAATTAGGCAATAAATACG
>JAYSZH010000134.1:0-9433 GCA_043738155.1 Polaromonas sp.
ATAAAAGCGCCCGTACCGCCCAACAATGCGATGCCGACAACGCCGAATACCTAGAGCGCGATACCGCCAATGTGCAGTGGCTGGCGCACACCTTTCAAACCGCCAAACAACAATCAGCCAAAGGCGTTGTGCTGGTTTTCCAAGCCGACCCAGGCTTTGACCTGCCTGAAACCGAGGGTGTTGACGAAAGCAAAGCCGAGCGCGTGCGTGGCTACCAAAACTTCATGGCTGCGGTGATTCAACAAACTGAACAATTCTCAGGCCAAGTGCTGCTGGTGCATGGCGACACGCACTTCTTCAAAATTGACAAGCCCGTTTACGGCCCAGCGAAGATGCTGACCAATTTCACGCGCCTGCAAACCTTTGGCAGCCCGCATTTGCACTGGGTGAAGGTGACGGTTGACCCAGCGGCTCAAAACATTTTTCAAATTCAGCCCATGGTGGTTCGCCAGCCATAAAGCCGTTTTTCGCTTTTTGTCTTTTCATATTTTTTACTTTTTTCGTTTTTCGTTTTTCGTTTTTCGTTTTCAACCCTCCAAGAAAGTTATCCATGAAGTTTCCGTTTACCCCCAAAAAGCTCGCCATAGCCTCCCTGATTTCAGTGGCCTTTGGTGCCATGACTTTTTCAAGCAACGCTTTTGCCAATGAAGCCGATATTTTGAAAAAAATTGAAGCCATGCAGGCTGAGATCAAAGCCCTCAAAGCACAAGTTGAGGCCAAATCAGCCGCTCCAGCCGGCGCTGCTGTGCCTGCTGGCAAAGCAGTCGCATTGAGCAACACAGACGGCATCACCATCTATGGTCGTTTGGACGTTGCAGTTGAAAGCAACAACGACGGTGACGTGAAGCGCACCGCCTTGCACAACTACAGTTCACGCCTTGGCTTCAAAGGCGAGCGTAAATTCAACGACAGCATCTCAGGCATCATGCAAATTGAAACGGGCGTTGCGCCCGATGACAATGCCAACAGCGGCACTTTTGCAAGCCGCAACAGCTTTGTCGGCTTGAAAGGCCAATTCGGTACATTCATTGGCGGCAAACACGACATGCCTTTCAAAAGCTTAGAAGGCGGCGGCACCGTGACCCAACTTTGGGGCAATGCAGACACGCCAGACGTCATCTTGAACGGCAAAGGCACAGGCCGTACGGTGAAAGACAATATTTTTGGTTTAGGTACCCGCCAAACCAATGTGTTGCAGTACTGGAGCCCAAAATTCAGCAACATCAGCATCAAACTGGCTTACAGCCCAGATGAAGTCAATGGTGCTGCTGGCACGACCAAATCGACCAATTTAGGTGCTTCTATTGAGTTTGACGACGGCACTTGGAATGCGGGCATCGCGATGGAAAAGCAAAGCAACAAAACCGCTGTTGGGCAAGATTTGAGCGGCACCAAGGCCACAGCCGGCTACAAGTTTGACCAAGGCACCGTTGGCGTGAGCTACAGCACCATCAACAACGGCGCTGGCAAAAAGACCAAGAACTGGGTCGTGACAGGCTCATACAACGTTGGGCCAACGATTTTGAAGGCGAATTACGGTCAATCCAGCGAATCAGCAACTGGTGCTAACGACAGCGTCAAAATGTTTGGCTTGGAGCTCGATTACCCGATCGACAAATTCACGACCGTGTACACCTACTACACAAAAATCACCAACGGCGACAAAGCCAAAGCCCGCTTTGAGGGCCCAGATACCAAATACTCACCCGCAGCCGGCAAAAGCCCAAGCGCGATTGGCGTCGGTATCCGTTATAACTTCTAAGCGGCTGTATTTGATGCTGCTTTAGTTGTGTTAATTTGTCAATAAATACGCCTTTATGCGTCTCTAGCCGGCGTATTTATTGCCTAAATTGCTATAAAGTTTATAGCAATTTAGATCTTAAAATGCTGGATGAATTACCAGCTTACCTCGCGGTCAGGTGTTGAACCGATTTTGTGAATCGACAAATCTGCGCCTTCAAACTCTTCTTCAGCGGTGAGCCGCAGCCCCATCGTCGCTTTCAGCAAGCCGTAAACCACAATCCCACCCAGCAACGCCCAGACCACGCCCATGGCGGTGCCGATCAGCTGCGCTTGCAAGCTCACACCGCCCATGCCGCCAAATGCTTTGGCGCCGAAAATACCCGCCGCGATGCCGCCCCAGGTGCCGCACAAACCGTGCAGCGGCCACACGCCCAGCACGTCGTCAATCTTCCATTTGTTTTGCGTCCAGGTGAACATGATCACAAAAATCGCACCCGCAATGCCGCCCACCACCAACGCGCCCAGCGGGTGCATGATGTCCGAGCCTGCACACACCGCGACCAAACCCGCCAAGGGGCCGTTGTAGACGAAACCCGGGTCGTTTTTGCCCAAAGCCAGCGCCACCAAAGTACCGCCCACCATCGCCATCAATGAGTTGACCGCGACCAAGCCTGAGATTTTGTCGATGGTTTGCGCGCTCATCACGTTGAAGCCGAACCAGCCGACGCACAGCGTCCAAGCGCCCAACGCCAAAAATGGGATGCTGGATGGCGGGTGTGCGCTGATCGTGCCGTCTTTGCGATAGCGGTTTGAGCGTGCGCCCAGCAAAATCACCGCTGGTAGAGCAATCCAACCACCCACGGCATGGACGACGATGCTGCCGGCAAAATCGCGGAAGTTTTCACCCGTGGTGGCTTTGATCCAATCCTGAATGCCAAACTTGTTGGCCCAAGCCACGCCCTCAAACAGCGGGTAAAACAAACCGACGATGACGGCTGTGGCGATGAGCTGAGGCCAAAACTTGGCCCGCTCGGCAATGCCGCCAGAAATAATCGCAGGAATGGCGGCAGCAAAGGTCAATAATAAGAAGAATTTGACCAATTCGTAGCCATTTTTCGCGGCCAACTGCTCCGCACCCATGAAGAAGTTGGTGCCGTACGCCACGCTGTAACCCACCAAAAAGTACACAACTGTTGACATGGAGAAGTCGACCAAAATTTTGACCAAGGCGTTCACCTGGTTTTTTTTGCGTACCGTACCCAGTTCCAAAAACGCAAAGCCCGCATGCATGGCAAGCACCATGATCGCGCCTAACAAAATAAAGAGCGCATCAGCGCCCTGTTTTAGTGCATCCATCTCTACTCCCTTGTTTATATATCTCTTTATTTGACTTTTATCGGTGCATTAATTTTAGATTTTAAAAAAATGCACCTAATTAAAGCAATTTTCGCGCCAAAGTACAGTTCCGAGACATATTTTTGGTTCTTGTCATTTTCTCACTGAAGCTTTGCTTAAATTGCAACACGCTTACTGTTACATATTGTTATTTATTCACCTTTTACTTATAGTCAGTTGTTCCTATGTTTCTGATTTTTAGATGAAAATTTTTACCCATGCACTTTAAAACACTGATTTCAACGGCTTTGTTAGTCGCCAGCTCTGCCCTTTTTGCGCAGCAGGGCGTCTCTGAACGCGAAGTGACCATTGGCCAATTTGCCGCCCTCACTGGCCCTGCCGCACAGCTGGGTTTGCGCATGCAAGCGGGCATCAAAGCGCAGTTTGACGCGGTGAACAAGGCTGGTGGCATCAACGGCAGGCAGATCAAACTGGTCTCACGCGACGATGGCTACGAACCTGAAAAGGCGGCTTTGGCCGTCAAAGCATTGCTGAATGATGACCAAGTTTTTGCTCTTATTGGCTCGGTCGGCACACCCACCACCTTGGCTGCTTTGCCCATCATCAACGACGCCAAAGTGCCCTTGATCGGCCCTTTCACAGGCGCGCAAGGCCTGCGCGAACCGTTTTCACGCCAGCTTTTCCATGTACGCGCGAGCTATTTTGACGAGACTGAACGCATCGTGCAACATCTAACCACCCTAGGCGTGAAGAAAATCGCCATCTTTTATCAAAACGATGCCTACGGCAAGGCGGGCTTAGAGGGCGTAACGCGGGCATTGACCAAGCGCCAAATGAAGGCGGTCGCTGCGTCAACCGTGGAACGCAACACCATCGATGTTGCCAAATCTCTCGAGGAAATATTGAAAGCTGCGCCTGAAGCAGTGGTGCAAATCACCGCTTACAAATCCAGCGCTGCCTTTATCAAACAAGCGCGCGGAAAAGGTTTTGGCGGACAGTTTTTCAACGTCAGTTTCGTGGGCTCCAAAGCGCTGGCAGATGAATTAGGCGAAGCCGGCAATGGCGTGGTGATTTCACAAGTGGTGCCCTTCCCGTTTCAAGGCAGCAGCATCATCGTGCGCGAATACCAGCAGCGCATGACGGAATCAGGTGAAAAAGAATTCGATTTCTCGAGCCTAGAGGGCTTTTTAGCCGCAAAAGTGCTGACCGAAGGCTTGAAGCGAGCAGGTAAAACGTTGACGCGCGAAGGCTTGATCACCGCTTTGGAGTCGCTCAAAGACTTCAACATGGGCGGCTTCACCATCAACTACAGCGCCAAGTCACACGAAGGCTCAAACTTTTCCGACCTGACCATCATCGGTCGGGGTGGTAAGTTTATTCACTGAAACCGTGTTTTAGAGGCTTAAATACGCCTCTAGCCGGCGTATTTATTGAATTTTTCGCTATTAAATATATAGCATTATAAGCACCAAAACGCCACGATCTTGAACCGATCATGGCGTTTTTTATGGCTGATACTTTAAAAAACCAGCCAACTCAGGCGTTAACTCAAATGCTTTCCTATTATTCCCGCCAGTTCAAACATCGTCACCTGCGGTTTGCCGAACACGGCTAGCAGCTTGGCGTCGGCGTTGATTGAGCGTTTGTCTTTGGCGTCTTGCAGGTTGTTCGCCTTGATGTAATCCCACATTTTCTTGATCACCTGGGTGCGCAAAACTTGATCGCCACCAATCACCGCTGCCAAAGCGTCGCTGGGTTTCAAACCGCCGCTGGCTGAGACTTTGCGGGGTGCTTTGGGTTTGGCTGCTGCCGTTGTTTTTGCCGCAGCCTTCTTAGCTGGCACTTTTTTAGCCGCTACCTTCTTAGCCGCAGGCGCTTTTTCACCTTTAGCGACAACGGTTTTTCCAAACGGGGTTTTGGTTGCACGGGCTGGTGTTTTCGCCGCACCCGCAGCGGTTTTGCGCGGTGGAAACTTGGACGGTGCAAACTCAAAAATCACCTTGCCGGCCTCTTTGTCCCACGCCAAATGGGCTTTGAAGCCGCGGCGGGTGCGCATGGAGACGAATTTGTCCAGCAAGTCAGTTTTGCCGGTTTCCAACAATTGAGTGAGCTGCGCGCGCTCTATCGGTTGCTGCAAAATGACCTGACCGCTCTTGAAATCGCAGCTCGGCGTGGCTTGCGCCATGGTTGGGACGGACTTTTCGCAAACATAGTTTTTGCCGTATTCAAAGACTGCACTGGCGCATTTGGGGCACGCGCCCAAGCTAGTTTGGGTGGAGAAATCGACGATTTCGCCTGTGCCATCGGCGTTTTTGTCGTCGCCAAAGTCAAATTCCAGCTTGTAGTTTTTCGTCTCTTCGTCGAACTTGATGACCATTTCAGCCGTGAACGGCCAACCGGCTTTGGAGCGAAAGCCGTCCAAGGGGCCGATTTTGCGATCGGTCAAGAATTGTTCGACTTCTGCCACTTCAAACGTGCGACCAGCAGGCGTTTTGCCGAAGGAGAAGCCGCAGCCTTCAGCCGAGTCAGTTTTACCCGTGCAGGTATACCGGCGGTAGTTTTCTTTGACGATGCCGCCACAGTTTGGGCACGGTGCTTTCAAAGTGGCATAGTCGCCGGGAATGGTATCGCGGTCGTACTCTTTGGCTTTTTTGACCATGTGGCTGGTCATTTCAGCCACTTCGGTCATAAACATGTCGCGGCTGAGCTTGCCTTGCTCCATCAGCGCTAATTTATGCTCCCACTCGCCGGTTAAATCGGCTCGGGACAGCTCTTCCACGCCCAAACCACGCAGCAGCGTCATCAATTGGAAGGCTTTGGCGGTCGGAATCAGCTCGCGGCCTTCGCGAAGCATGTATTTTTCGTTGATCAAGCCTTCAATCGTCGCGGCGCGGGTGGCTGGCGTGCCCAAGCCTTTTTCCTGCATGGCTTCGCGTAACTCGTCGTCGTCAATCGTTTTGCCAGCGCCTTCCATCGCGCCCAAAAGCGTCGCCTCAGAATAGCGGGCGGGTGGGCGGGTTTTCAAGCCTTTTGGATCCACCGTTTCGGCCAACACCTTCTCGCCCGCTTTAACCGGCACCAAGTTGGTCGAGCTTTTGCCTTCAGCGTCTGGCGTTTCATCCGCCGCTTCTTTGCCGTAAATTGCCAACCAACCTGGTTTCACCAGCACTTTACCTTCGGTTTTGAAGCTGTGCGGTGCAATCAACGAGATGCGGGTCGTGATTTGGTATTCCGCACTCGGGAAAAACACCGCCATGAAGCGTTTCACCACCAAGTCATACAGTTTTTGCTCAGCCTCACTCAAACCGCTGGGGGCTTGTAGCGTGGGGATGATGGCGAAGTGATCGCTCACTTTCGCATTGTCAAAAATCCGCTTGCTGGGCTTGATGTAGTTGTTGTTCAAGGCCACCAAAGCATGTGGCGCGAGGTGTTTCATGTCGCTACCGGCCAGCATCTCAAAGGTTTGGCGCACCACGGGCACGTAATCCTCGGGCAGGGCGCGCGAATCGGTACGCGGGTAGGTCAGGGCTTTGTGGCGCTCGTACAGGCTCTGGGCGATGCTGAGCGTGGTTTTAGCGCTGAAACCGAACTTGCCGTTGGCCTCGCGCTGCAGCGAGGTCAAATCGAACAGCAACGGGCTGGCCTGCGTGGTTGGCTTGCTTTCTTCGGTGACTGTGGCTTTTTTGCCACGCACAGCGTCGGCAATGGCCTGCGCTTCACGCTCTGACCAGACGCGGTCGGCCTTGATTTCTGCATCGTCGGCGTCTTTTTTGTGCGCTGGGTTGAACCATTTGCCCGGGTATTCGCCCGCTTCAGCGGCAAACGAGCCGTGAATTTCCCAGTAATCGCGGCTGATGAATTTACGGATTTTCTCTTCGCGCTCCACCACAATCGACAAAGTTGGCGTTTGCACACGACCCACCGTGGTCAAAAAGAAGCCGCCATCGCGCGAATTGAACGCCGTCATGGCGCGGGTGCCGTTGATGCCAACCAGCCAATCGGCCTCGGAACGGCAGCGGGCGGCGTCGGCCAGCGGCAGCATTTGTTTGTCGGTGCGCAGGCTGGTGAAGCCGTCACGGATGGCCTGCGGCGTCATGGACTGCAGCCACAGGCGGGAGACGGGGTGCTTGGCTTTGCTGTACTGCTGGATCAGGCGGAAGATCAACTCCCCCTCACGCCCCGCGTCACAGGCGTTGACGAAAGCGTCCACATCTTTGCGCTTGGCGAGCTTGACGATAGCGTTGAGCCGCGTCTTGGTCTTGTCCATGGGCTTCAGGTCAAAGTGCGGCGGAATGACCGGCAGGTTGGCAAAGCTCCATTTGCCACGCTTGACGTCAAATTCTTCAGGCGCTTGGATTTCCAGCAGATGACCCACAGCGCTGGTGACGACGTATTTCTCGTTCTCAAAATGCTCATCCAGCTTCTCAAACTTGCCAGCGACCGGCGTGAGTGCTTTGACGATGTCATTCGCAACCGAAGGCTTCTCGGCAATAACCAGTGTTTTCATTTTTTGATCTCGTTTTATCTCAACAATTTAATCTAGCTACAATTCAGCATCTCGCGTGCGCACGCGCACATGCGCGCACCCGTACGTATTAAACATACCAAATTTTTTGGCTAAGTTTAAAAAATCTTTGATCGATCCCAAAAAAATATAAAACGTGGCAACAAAAACCTCCGCTCAAAAACCTCCGAAAACTGCAACTGCCCCTCTGAAGTCGGCAAAAAAACCTGCGGTGAAGCGTATCGCCGTACGTAGCTCCGGCGTCCATGGCAAAGGCGTGTTCGCCGAAGTCAATATTGCCGAAGGTGAGACTTTGGTTGAGTACAAAGGCGAAATCATCACCTGGCCAGAGGCCCTGCGCCGCCACCCGCATGACCCGTCTGACCCCAACCACACCTTCTACTTTTCCATCGACGAAAAGCATGTGATTGATGGCAAAGTGAACGGCAACTCAGCCCGCTGGATCAACCACTCTTGCGATCCCAGCTGCGAAGCGGATGAGCAAAATGGCCGTGTTTTCATCAAGGCGCTGCGCAATATCAAGGCGGGTGAAGAGCTGAATTACGACTACGGTTTGGTGATCGATGAACGCTACACCCCAAAATTAAAAGCCGAATACCCATGCTGGTGTGGCTCTAAAAACTGCCGTGGTACGCTTTTGGCACCTAAAAGAGGCCCTCGCAAATAATGAGCAAACAATGAGCGAAAAGGTCGTTCGGTGGCCTGCTGAAGCAATTTGGGAGCAAATTGCGCCAATCTTGCCCAACTTCACAGTTGAAGTTCTGCCTGAAATTGATTCGACCAATACCGAGCTGATGCGCCGCGCCAAAGCTGGGCAAATTGAACCGATTTTGTTGGTGGCAGAGAAGCAAACAGCTGGGCGTGGTCGCCTAGGGCGCGAATGGCACGATTTGTCAGCGCGTGCTGGCTCAATTCCGACGCTTACTTTTTCGTTGGGGCTGCCACTGTCACCCGCCAATTGGTCGGGCTTGTCATTAGCAGTTGGTTTGAGCATTGCCACCAGTTTGCATGCAGACCTAGGACTGAAATGGCCGAATGATTTGTGGCTGAACGATAGAAAATTAGCCGGTATCTTGATTGAAACCTGTGCGGTGGTGAATCCGGTCAACAATCAACGATTCGTTGTCATCGGCATCGGCATCAACATCACCGAGCCGCAAGTGGCACAAAATTTACCTACGCCGCAATTGCGCAGAGCGCCGGCTTGGCTGCAGGAATTGTTTCCGAATATCAGCGCACCTGATGCTTTGCTGCGCGTTGCGCCCGACTTGGTCAAAACGCTGTTGATGTTTGCCGAACAAGGCTTCGCGCCTTTCCAAGCGCGTTTCCACCAGCGTGATGTGTTGCTGAATCGCCAAATCAATGTCGATGACAACCTGTCCGGCACAAATAACACAACATCAGGTACGGCACTTGGCGTCAACCGCAACGGTGAGTTAGAGATTCAGACGGTCCAAGGTAAAAAAACCATCAACAGCTCGGAAGTGAGCGTTCAACCGCTCTAAACTTTAAACGCTCTTAAAAATACCATGCTGCGCTTATTTGCATTACTTTTACTGATCGCCAACGGTTTGTTTTTTGCTTGGTCAAACGGCTATCTCAGCTCATGGGGGTTTGCACACGCGTCCAAAAATGAATCATTTCGCTTAAACGAACAAATCGAGCCTGAGCGCATGGTGATCAAACAAAAAGAGGCAACGCCCGCACCAACAGCCCTGAAAAATTCACCAGCCCCAACTCCAACCTCTAGACCAACACCCGTCGCAACAGCAGCTCAAAACCCAGCAGCGACAACTTGCCTGACCGCCG
>JAYSZH010000135.1:0-27507 GCA_043738155.1 Polaromonas sp.
ACCACTGCGGAGTGGTAGTTCAGTTGGTTAGAATACCGGCCTGTCACGCCGGGGGTCGCGGGTTCGAGTCCCGTCCGCTCCGCCAAAAGTTTAAAAGCCTCGTTATTCAGTGAATAACGGGGTTTTTTGCTTTTTTACTGTGATTTTATGCCTGTAGCCGGCGTATTTATTGTCTAAACTGCTATTAAAAATATAGCAAATCAAGCAATCACCTCAAAGGAAAAGCGACCTAACTTGTTACAGCTAGATCGCTTTTAAGGAAGGGTCAACGCGTTTTAACGTCCAAACGAGCGTGGAGGGTTGCCACCTGGACCGCGCGGCGCAAAACCACCGCCGCCTGAGCGATTGCCACCACGGTTGCCGCCGAAGCCGCCACCGCCGCCATTATTGCCACCACCGCCACCACCGCCACGACGGCCGCTGCCGGCCATGCTATCAACGCTGGTACGCAACGGGTCAGGCTGGCCACCGGCACTGTTGCGTTGGCCTTGGTTGTTTGAGCTAAAACCGGTCACATTGCGGCCAGCGTCGTGGCGAATGTTGCGGGGCTGGAAGTCATCTCCGCCGCCATTGCCAGCGTTAACTTGATTGCTAGCGCTGTTGCCACCGCCGAAACCACCACCGCCACCAAATGGACGACCACGGCCACCTTGCGCTGGGCGCTGGGCAGGAGGACGGCCACCATTGTCAGCGCCGGCAAAGCCTTGGCCGGGTTGGCTTGGACGAGCACCGCGATGACCGCCGCCATTGTTTCCTCCGTTGTTGCCGCCACGGCCGCCGCCCGCTGGGCCGCGTCCGGGTGCAGCACCATTGCCAGCGCGGTTTTCACGCACACGGTTCAGCATGTCTGTGCGCGCCGCTTTGGCTGCAGCAGCCATCACGTCACGACCTGGTGGCTTGCCTAAGCCGCCCCAAATGGTTTGGCGACCCATGGCCAAAGGCTCGGCTTTTTCGCCAGCGTCTGGGCCAAAACCTTCAACGATTTCGACGTTGATGTTTTGCTTGGTAAAGGCTTCGATGTCTTTCATGAAACCTTCTTCGTCCAAGCAGACAAAGTTGACCGCTTGACCATCCGCGCCCGCGCGGCCAGTGCGACCAATGCGGTGCACGTAGTCTTCGCTGACATTCGGGATTTCGTAGTTGACCACATGTGGCAGGTCGTCGATATCAATACCCCGTGCTGCAATATCTGTCGCTACTAAGGCACGCACTTCACCGCTTTTAAAACCTGCAAGCGCTTGCGTGCGGGCGCTTTGGCTCTTGTTGCCATGTAGAGCCATGGCAGTGATGCCATTTTTCTCCAAAAACTCGGCAACGCTGTTTGCGCCAAACTTGGTACGGGTGAAAACCAAGACTTGGCTCCACTTGTTTTCAGTGATGATGTGCGCCAGCAAAGCTTTCTTTTTAGCACGACCTACAGGGTGAATCACCTGCGTGATGCGTTGAACAGTGGTGTTTCGGGGCGTCACTTGGATGTGCAGCGGATCGTTCAACAAGTTGGCTGCCAAGTCGCGAATTTCGTCGCTGAAAGTAGCAGAAAACAACAAACTTTGTTTTTCTTTAGGCACCAAAGCCAAAATTTTCTTCACATCGTGGATAAAACCCATGTCTAACATGCGGTCGGCTTCGTCCAAGATCAGCATTTGTACTTGACCGAGGTCCAGCATGCCCTGCTGTTGCAAGTCTAGCAAACGACCTGGTGTGGCGACCAAAATGTCCACCCCTTTTTTGAGTTTGCTGATTTGCGGGTTCATGCCCACGCCGCCAAAAATGACGGTGGAGCTGAGTTGCAAGTATTTGCCGTACGTGCGTACAGATTCTTCAACCTGTGCGGCCAACTCGCGGGTTGGTGTGAGCACCAGCACCCGAATGCCCGTGCCACCAAATTTGTTTTGTGCGCTGCGCGACATGGACAGGCGATGCAGCATAGGCAACGTGAAGGCAGCCGTTTTACCGGTGCCAGTTTGCGCGCCGCCCAGCAGGTCGCGGCCTTCCAAGACGGCCGGAATGGCTTGGGCTTGAATAGGGGTAGGGGTGTCGTAGCCTTGTTCGAGTACGGCTTTCAAAATGGCAGGAGCCAAGTTCAATTCAGAAAAATTCATGTTTATAAAAGGCGCTCGTCCGGAGCGCTAGGGTATCAGCCCGTCGCAACCACAAGTAGGTTGCACCAGTCAAAGGCAGATGAAAAGCAAAATTGGATAAAAAGTTCTGACTAAAAGAAAAACAGGTTTTCAGAAAAGTGGGTTTTTGGTTCAAACCGCAAGGTTTTGAACGCTAACCTACAAATTTGTCAGGGTGATTTAGCCCCAGCAGGTTGCTGGCGTTGTGTACAACTGGAGTGCACAACAGCCTAATTATCGCACAAATGGCTAGTTATGGCTGCCTAAAAACTATTTTCGAGGTTTAGTTGAGTTTGATGCGTTGTAAACCGTTGTTCGTTAGTTGTAGCACTTCCGCTCGGTTTGGTGCGGCTTTCAAGTCCCAATCTGTCATGACTACACGCTCAAAACCGTTGCCCAAGTCGTGATTGGCTGGTTTGTGGGTGTGGCCGTGAATCAGCGTTTTAGCGTTTGCAGCTTGCAGCCATGCACGTGCTGCTGCATCATCCACATCTGCATACGCAAGTAAATTTTGTTGGTTTTTTTGACTTTCAGCTCGCATGTGACGGCCTATCGCTTGGCGTTCACCCAGCGGCTTAGCCAGCTGCGTTTGCTGCCACACAGGTTGGCGAACGATGTCACGGAATGCCAAGTATTTGGTATCAGCCAAGCACAGCATGTCGCCGTGGGTGAGCAGGTAGCGCTGCTGCAGAAACGTCAGCACGGTTGGGTCAGTCAGCAAACTTGCGTTGCAAGTCGACATCACCTGTTCGCCAACTAAAAAATCGCGGTTGCCGTGCATGAAAAACAGATTGAGGCGTTTGCCAGCAGCCTGCAGCACCAGCGCGCATCGTTCTTCAAAGTTTAAGTTTGTCGATGAGAGGGCAAGATCAGCACAAATGCTGTCGTCGCCCACCCATACTTCAAACAAATCGCCCAAAATGAACACAGCGTCAGCGGCGGTTGTGCTCATGTAGCGTTGCCACGCGTCGAAGGTGGCAGGCTCTGACTCGCTGAGGTGCAAGTCGGAAATGAAGTCCACCGTGTCCCACTGTTGCGGGGCTTGAAGCTCCGCAAAGTTGGGCACAGCAAGCGTCATAAGTTTACAGAGCGACGGCTTTGGCAATCACGACATCATCTTTTGGCACGTCGTCATGGAAACCTTTGCGGCCGGTTTTGACGGCTTTGATTTTGTCAACCACGTCGTTGCCCGCCACCACTTTGCCAAACACGGCATAGCCCCAGCCAGATGCTGAAGGTGATGTGTGGTTCAAGAAGCCGTTGTCAGCCACGTTGATGAAAAACTGCGCGGTGGCAGAGTGTGGGTCGCCCGTGCGCGCCATCGCGACGGTGTAGTTGGCGTTTTTGACACCGTTGTTCGCTTCATTTTCAATCGGAGCGCCGCAAGATTTTTGTGTCATGCCCGGCTCAAAGCCGCCGCCTTGCACCATGAAGCCAGGAATCACGCGGTGAAATACGGTGTTGTTGTAATGGCCGCTGTTGACATAACTCAAAAAATTAGCGGTTGATTTTGGCGCTTTGACGGCATCAAGCTCTAAGGTGATAACGCCGTAGCCAGAGATGTGGAGTTCTACTTGTGGGTTGCTCATGGTTTTTCTTTCAAAAAGGAGTGCTAAAAGTACGAAAAATTGTAAAGGGTGTTCACTTATTTAAGAATGTTTGCAGAAGTGATAACGATCTGCGTTTTAGGTACATCGGTTGGAAATGGCCCGCCTGCACCCGTTGGCGTCGTTTTCATTTTAGTCACCACGTCCATGCCTTCCACCACTTTACCGAAAACGGTATAACCAAACAGTTGCGGCGAAGAGGTTAATTGGTTTCTTGGCACGTTTTTGTAGGTTTTGTTTTGGTATTCAAACGAAGGCACTGGATCTCCAGGCGGAATCACGGTTGGGTCTAAAAACGCGTTGTCTTTGACGTTGATAAAAAATTGCGCTGTGGCAGATTGTGGGTCACCCGTGCGCGCCATGGCCAATGTACCAACGACATTTTTCATGCCACCTTTGGCCAAGGCTGCTTGGCCTTCGTGCTCTACCGGGGTGCGAGTCTTCTTCTCGGCATACGCTGTGTCAAAACCACCGCCTTGCACCATGAAGCTGTCAATCACGCGATGAAAAATAGTACCATCGTAATGTTTGTCTTTGACATATTGCAAAAAGTTGGCCACGGTTTTGGGGGCTTTGTCGGCATGGAGTTCAACCACAAAGTTGCCAGCTGTGGTGTTGAACTGTACTTTTGGATTGCTCTCAACTTTTGTTTGAGATACTGTCTGAGATATGGCTGTAACCGGCATAATTAATGCTTGAAGAACTATAAATAATATAGCAAAATATTTTAAAACAGATAAATTTTTGATCGCGTTCATAGTAATACCTTTAAATAACACCTTCAAAAAATATTTTCCAGTTTTTTCCGTCGCGTATCCAATACTGGCGCTTGGTGACACCAGTTTGCTTGCCGACGATCACTTCGTCAAATGTAACAACCATGGTGTCGTTCTGGTCAGACCAGCGCATCATGTTGATATTGGTTAAGGCGATGTCACGGCCTCTGAGTTTGTTTAGTTCGTTGGTCAATATGGACGACCATTGCGTTAAATTTTTACCGTAATTCGAGAAATCTGAGGTGTAAAACGACATGAGCTTGACTGCATCAGATTGCACTTTGGCTTGCCGCCAAGCCATCAGGGTGCTGTTAAAGTTTGCCTTCTCAGTTTCAAGGCTTGACTTGGGTAGCCATTGCAAACGATCTGCGATCACAACGGGTGTCGTTCTAGATTGGACGGTGGTCAGAATGTGATCAAGGTCTGGATTTGCCAAAACAACGCATCCATCCGACGCTTTTGGGGCGCGTGAAAATTGTTCTGATGGCGTGCCGTGCAGCCAAATGCCGCCGCCTGTTTTGCCGCGTTTCAGATCCAGCGGGTTGGGGTAGTTAATCGGTAGCGCACCTACACCATAAAAATCGACGAGTGAAGTAGGGCTTAAACTGCCGGTAATGTAATAGACACCTAGCGGCGTTCGTTGGTCACCTTCGATTGCTTTTTCGACCCCCAATTTACCTACGGAAATATAGTAATCAGCAATCAATTTGACACCAGCTCTGGTGTTTTCAAACAAATACAAACGCGAGCGTGATGCATCAACCGCAATAGCATGCTTGTTGCGCTCAGCAAGGGCTAAAAATTGTGAGGGCAGTGCATTTGCTGGCGGACGCTCGCGCAGCGCTTTGAGTCGCTGCAAGGATTCTTCACGCAGCTCACTCAAGGCTGAGGACGATGTCGAAGATACAGAGGTGGCAAGTTGAGCTGCTCTGGGTAAATCACCAAGTCCATTTACAGGACGCACAAAACTGCTGAGCAAATCACCATGCACCAGCTGCGCCAGTTGAAAATTGGGTTGCACTTTGAGTAGTTGCTCTGATTCGGCCAGCGCTTGGCGATTTTGTCCTTTGCCAATCAGCTGATAGATACGCAAAAGCTTAGCTTCAGCTTGTAAATCTACTTTACGTTGCGCAATATTTTTGTTCTTCCCACTGTTGAGGATAGTAGCTTTATTGCTTTGTGCCGCCGCCTGCGGCACAAATAGCCCAACGCCGCACAGCAGCGTTGCACCAAGGGTAACAGCAGAGGAAAAATTTCGAAAACAGTTCATCAATCGGTTCAAAGGAACCTCCACACAAGCCGACAGAATAAGATCAACCGCCCGTGGTTTCTTTGGCGATCAACCAACGGTCGCCGACTTTGTTCAGCTCCAAGGTTTTACGGCTGGACGTTGTCAGTGCGTCAGCAGCGTAGTCTTGGCGGAACTTCACAGTCGCAGTGTTGCCATTCGATTTGGTCACGATATCACTTACTTTGACGCTGATGCGTGATTTGCCCATGATGCGGTCGCGGCGTTCCTCTTCCCATGTTTTGCGTGGAAGATTTTTGGGTGTATCAAAGTTTTTAGCGTAGGAACCCAAATAAGCATTCATATCTTTGCTAGACCAGGCAGATGCCCATGCGCGTACAGCTTGCTCGATGTCTTTGTCAGATGCGGCGACGGCTGCGGGCACAGCAGGCGCCGGCACTGGTGCGGTGGGAGCTGTGGCAACTGGCACTGCAGGCTTGGTTGTTGGGGCAGTCGCAGTTTGCGATGCAGGTGGGACGGCAGTGGCAGGTGTTACCGGCGCGGTAGCAACAGGTTTAACTGCACTTGGGTTGATGCCTTTGCCGCCCGGCGCGAAGAGTTCGCGAATCAGAGTCAGTTTGGGTTGCAAGCTCGTGCTGGAGCCACCAAGCTGGAGCGCCTTGCTGTAAGCTTGGCTGGCTAAATTGGCGTAAATATCACCTAAATTCTCGTGCGCTGTGGAATAACTTGGGTTGGTGCGAATCGCCATCTCTAAAGCGGCACGCGCCTTGTCAAACTGCCCCGCACTGGCGTGCAACACGGCCAAGTTGTTATAGGGTTCCGGCAGCTCTGGATATTCTTCCGTCAGCTTGTTGAAGGTGCCAATCGCATCTTGCGGCTTGCCCATCTCAGTTTGGATCACGCCTTTTAAAAAACGCAACTGAGGGTCACGCGGCTTTGTCGTCAGCGACTGCTCCACTTTTGTCAAAGCTTGCGCTTGCTTGCCTGCTTTGAGTAACTGGTTGACTTCATCAACATCGTTGGCATGAACCGAAGCCGTAAACAATGCGGCCGACAAGGCGAAAGTCACTGGCAATAAGCGCAACAAGGTGAGAGGTGTAAATGAGCAAATGCTTGGCATAGGTGTTCTTTTCTAGCTGTTAAACTTTAAACTTAAACTGCAGGGCAAATTGTACCCGCTGTGCCCTCTTAGCTAATCCGGTTTGTCACCCCATCTGTTACCTACTTAAAATTACCCCATGAGTTTGCGCATTTACAACACGATGTCTCGTGATTTGGAAGTTTTTTCACCGATTGAGCCCGGCCACGTGCGCATGTACGTCTGCGGCATGACGATTTATGACCTTTGCCACATTGGCCATGCCCGCATGATGATGGCGTTTGACGTGGTGCAGCGCTGGCTTAAAGCGAGTGGCTATAAAGTCACTTACGTGCGAAATATCACGGATATTGACGACAAAATCATCAAACGAGCCCTAGAACGCGGCATCACCATCCGCGCCCTGACCGACGAAATGGTCGCCGCCATGAACCAAGACATTGGCGCTTTGCACATAGAAACTCCCACGCACGAGCCGCGCGCCACCGAGTTCGTGCCGCAAATGCTGAGCATTATCAAGACCTTAGAGCAAAAAGGTTTGGCTTACCAAGCGCCCAGTGGAGATGTCAACTTTTCAGTGCGTCAGTTTCCTGGCTACGGCAAGTTGTCAGGGAAATCTGTCGATGAACTACGCGCGGGCGAGCGCGTCGCGGTTTTGGAAGACAAAGAAGACCCACTGGATTTCGTATTGTGGAAATCAGCCAAGCCCACGGAGCCTGAAGACGCCAAATGGGCGAGCGAGTATGGCGCAGGCCGCCCAGGTTGGCACATCGAATGTTCTGCCATGAGCTGTGCAATGCTGGGCGAGACCTTTGACATCCACGGTGGCGGCGCAGATTTGCAGTTTCCGCATCATGAAAACGAAATCGCCCAAAGCGAAGGTGCCAATGGCAAAGCGCTGGCTAACTATTGGATTCATAACGGTTTTGTTCGGGTGGACAACGAAAAAATGTCCAAAAGTTTGGGTAACTTTTTCACGATTCGTGAAGTTTTGGCCAAGTATGACCCCGAAACGGTGCGGTTTTTCATCGTTCGTGTCCATTACCGCACAGGCTTGAACTACAGCGATGTGCATTTGGACGATGCGCGAGCCTCGCTCAAGCGTCTTTACACAGCTTTAGATGCTGTGAATCCCGCTGATATCAGCATCGACTGGGCTGATCCGTACGCTGCAAGATTCAAAGCCGCGATGGACGAAGACTTTGGTACACCAGAAGCTGTGGCCGTTCTTTTTGATTTGGCAACGCAAGTCAACAGCACCAAATCGGCGCAACTGGCGGGTCTATTAAAAGCGCTTGGTGGTATTTTGGGATTGTTGCAAAATGAGCCGATAAAATTTTTACAATCGGGTGCAATGAATGCACTTGACAGTGCACAGATACTGCTTAGGATAGCTGAGCGCAACGATGCTAAAAAAACCAAAAATTTTGCCGCTGCCGATGCGATTCGCAACGACTTGCTCGCGCAGGGCATTGTGCTGAAAGACTCGCCAACGGGTACGACTTGGGAAACGGTTTGAGAAAAGAATTGAGAAGCGATTTAACCATGAATTTAGTTGATAAAAAGGCATTAAATATGCTTCTAGCCGGCGTATTTATTGCCTAAGTAGCTATAAAAATTATAGCAATAATTGACGTATTGAACATGGTATCAACTAGCATAACCGTACCCGACTATTGGCAAGACGCCTGCAAACATCTGGGTAAAAAAGACCGCGTCATGAAGCGGCTGATCGCACAGTTTCCGGATGTGTCTTTGAGCTCGCGTGGCGATGCCTTCACCACGCTGGCGCGCAGCATTGTGGGGCAGCAAATCTCCGTCAAAGCCGCGCAAACCGTGTGGGACAGGTTTGCGCTGTTACCCAAAAAAATGCTGCCTTCACACGTGCTGAAACTCAAAATTGACGATATGCGGGCAGCCGGTTTGAGCGCTCGTAAAATCGAGTATTTGGTCGATTTGGCGATTCATTTTGACTCTGGTGCTATCAGCAGCGACACCATGACCGACATGGATGACGAAGCCATCATCGCCGAGCTGGTGGCCATTCGTGGCATTGGTCGCTGGACGGCCGAGATGTTTTTGATGTTTTACCTGCTGCGCCCCAATGTGCTGCCGCTGGACGATATTGGGCTGATCAATGGCATCAGCAAAGGCTATTTTTCAGGCGAAGCGGTCAGCCGCAGCGACATTCGGGAAGTGGCGGAAGCTTGGTCGCCGTTTCGCAGTGTCGCAACTTGGTATATTTGGCGGTCGTTAGACCCTGTACCTGTCGCGTATTAACCTGTGGCATATTGATATTTGCCGGTCGCGTATTAGAATAAAAGAAAAAAAGGACAAAACCTTGGCTAAAAAAACATTTCTAGATTTTGAGTCACCGATTGCCGAGCTTGACGCCAAAATTGAAGAGTTGCGCTATGTGCAAACCGAGTCTGCGGTCGATATCTCCAGTGAAATCGACCAGTTGGCCAAGAAAAGCCTGCAGCTCACCAAAGACATCTACAGTGATTTGACACCGTGGCAAATCACCAAAATCTCGCGCCACCCAGAGCGTCCGTACACCATGGACTACATCAACGACATCTTCACAGATTTCGTTGAAATGCACGGCGACCGCCATTTTGCAGATGATTTGAGCATTGTGGGCGGCTTGGCACGCTTCAACGGCGCGGCTTGCATGGTGATTGGTCAACAAAAAGGGCGCGACACCAAAGAGCGCGCCATGCGCAACTTTGGCATGAGCAAGCCTGAGGGCTATCGCAAAGCTCTGCGTTTGATGAAAACGGCTGAAAAGTTCAAACTGCCAGTTTTCACCTTTGTCGATACTCCCGGTGCCTACCCAGGCATTGACGCGGAAGAACGCAGCCAATCTGAGGCGATTGGACGCAATATCTTTGAAATGGCGCAGTTGGAAGTACCCATCATCACCACCATCATTGGCGAAGGAGGCTCTGGCGGCGCATTGGCGATTTCGGTGTGTGACCAGCTGGTCATGCTGCAATACGCGATTTACTCCGTCATCAGTCCTGAGGGCTGTGCCTCGATTTTGTGGAAAACGTCAGACAAAGCGCAGGATGCGGCAGATGCACTTGGCATCACCGCGCACCGCTTGAAGGCTTTGGGCATTGTTGACAAAATCGTCAATGAACCTGTGGGTGGCGCGCATCGCGACCACAAGCAGATGACAGCATTTTTAAAGCGTGCCTTGGTCGATGCGTATCGCCAAGTCAGTGATTTGAAGACCAAAGAGCTGCTAGATCGCCGTTATGAGCGTTTGATGAGCTATGGCAAGTTCACCGATATCAAGGCGGATGCCAAAGCGGAAAGAGCCGAGAACAAAGCAAGTCAAAAATAGAACCCTGTAGGTTTGTGGGAACTATTTGACGGGTTTCGTACCTGAATACTATGTTTAAAACGTCAAAGTGGATTTTTATCGTTGTTGGGTTTTTGCTGAGCCTATTTGCTCTGCAGGTGCAAGCGCGGACCTTGTTCATTGATTTCAACAATGCTGAGAGCGAAATTGCCGTCTTCAAGCAAAGCCAGCAGGGCGTTGTCTCTGAAGTGGTGGTGGTGCCATCTTACGAACGAATCACCCGCAAGCAGCGAGTGCATATTGTCAAAGTGAACGAGGCGATTGAAAATTTCACACTCAAAGTTCAAGACTGCGCTGTTGCTGTCAAAAAAGACAAACGTTGCGATAGCTACTACGACCAAATCTACAGCTTAGAGCAAGAGCGCGAAAAAACCACGGCTTATTACAGCGCTGAAGACTTGAGAAAAGAATTATTAGCGCTTTTAGAAGACAAAACCGCCGTGCCTTTTGACATGGTGGTGATCTCGGGCCACCACGAACAAGGTTTTTATCGCGGTGAGTTGACAGATGCCAAAGTCAAAGAATTTGTCGACATGATGGACGAAAGCCGTGCTTTGTTCAGCAAGGTCAATACCGTGGTGTTTTTGGGCTGTGAAACGGGAACCAAAGCGGTGTTTCAAAACACGTTGCTCAATATGTTTCCAGCCGTCCCCGTGATTTTGGCGTCTGAAGACAATGCGCCCACCCGCAACGAAGCGCGCAATTTGGCTTATATCCGTCACGTCATCGCTATTCGCCCCAAATTGTTAGCGGCCAAAACCGCCGCACAAGTACAACCCTTGTACGACAGTTTGTTGGCTAGGCGCTGGCCCGCCAGCTTGCTTTGGCGACAAAACGTTGTCTTTTTCAAAGACAGCACAGAGTTGCTTTGACGCTATCGCTGGACCAGGCCATTGCCGGTTTTGAGCCAAATCTGCCACTGGCGGTCGGCTACAGTGGCGGCGCAGATTCAACAGCTTTGCTCTTAGCCTGTTCCCAAAAATGGCCGGGCCAAGTCAGCGCTATCCACATTCACCACGGTTTGCAGGCAGCCGCCGACGATTTTGCAGCGCATTGTGAGGTGTTTTGTCTCCGCATCAACGTACCGCTGACGGTTAAAAAAGTCGATGCCAAACATGAACTTGGCGAAAGTCCAGAAGCGGCAGCCAGAACTGCTAGATACAGTGCATTTTCAAGCATAAATAGAGTTGTAGCCGGCATATTTATTGCCTCATCAGCTATTAAAAACATAGCAAATAATGTAAATATCGCCAATATCGCATTGGCCCAACATGCAGATGACCAAGTTGAAACGCTGCTTTTAGCGTTAAGTCGTGGTGCTGGTTTGCCCGGTTTGGCGGCCATGCCGGCAGCTTGGCAGCGCGATGGTGTTCAGTATTACAGGCCGTTGTTACAAGTCTCAGCCGCTGAGATTCGCCGCTGGCTGACCGCGCAAACCGAGTTTTGGGAAAATGGTGCGCCGTTTGTAGAAGATCCGACCAATACCGATGAATCGTTCACCCGCAACCGTATCCGCGCCAAGCTCTTGCCTGCTTTGGACGCCGCATTTCCGCAGTTTCGCGACACTTTTGCCCGCAGCAGCAGCCATGCGGCGCAGGCGCAGGAATTACTCAATGAAGTAGCAGTGGATGATTTGCTCAAAGTCGGAAATTCATCAAATCCAAAGCAACTAAATATTCAGCAATTACAACAACTTAGCGATGCCAGAATGGGTAATGCATTGCGCTTTTGGCTGAAAACAAGCCACCAAACCACGCCCAGCACCGCGCAATTGGGCCAATTGATAGATCAAATCAAGGTCTGCACCACACGTGGGCACAAAATCCACCTCAAAGTCGGACGCGGCTTCATCGAGCGCAAAGAGGCATGTATTGATTGGTACAATCCCTAGGTTTTACTATTTTCACACCTGATTTTTCAATCTGCTTTTTTTAAATTCCTATGGCTTTGATAGTTCATAAATACGGCGGCACTTCTATGGGCTCGACAGAGCGCATTGCTTTGGTCGCCAAACGCGTTGCCAAATGGGCACGCGCCGGTCACAAAATGGTCGTTGTCCCCAGCGCCATGAGTGGCGAAACCAACCGTTTACTCGCTTTGGCGAAAGAATTAGCCCCAGCCAAACCGGGTGACGCTTATAACCGCGAGCTCGACATGCTGGCCTCCACGGGCGAGCAGGCTTCGTCGGCTTTGTTGGCGATTGCCCTGCAAGCCGAGGGCCTAGAAGCCGTCAGCTACGCTGGCTGGCAAGTCACCATCAAAACCAACAGCGCCCACACCAAAGCCCGCATCGAGTCGATTGACGACAAAAAAGTCCGTGCCGATTTGGACGCAGGCCGCGTCGTCATCGTCACTGGTTTTCAGGGCGTGGACGATTTGGGCAACATCACCACGCTGGGTCGTGGCGGGTCAGACACCTCAGCCGTGGCCGTGGCTGCTGCCTTGAAGGCGGACGAATGCCTGATCTACACCGACGTTGATGGCGTCTACACTACAGACCCGCGCGTCGTGCCCGAAGCGCGCCGTCTGCACACCGTCAGCTTTGAAGAAATGCTGGAAATGGCGTCCATGGGCTCCAAAGTGCTGCAGATTCGCTCTGTCGAGTTTGCTGGCAAATACAAGGTAAAAATGCGCGTATTGTCCAGCTTCACGCCTTGGGATATTGATATTAATGAAGAAGCCGTATCCGGCACTTTGATTACTTTTGAGGAAGATGAAGACATGGAACAAGCCGTCGTATCAGGTATCGCTTTCAACCGCGATGAAGCCAAAATTTCCGTACTCGGCGTGCCAGACACCCCAGGCATTGCTTACAAAATCGTCGGTGCGGTGGCAGATGCCAACATTGAAATCGACATGATCATCCAAAACGTCAGCAAAGACGGCAAAACCGACTTCAGCTTTACCGTGCACCGCAACGACTACGCCAAAGCGGTTGATTTACTGAACAGCAAAGTGATTGGCCCGTTGGGTGCGAAAGAAGTCGCTGGCGATGCCAAAATCTGCAAAGTTTCCATCGTCGGCATCGGCATGCGCAGCCATGTGGGTATTGCCAGCAAAATGTTCAGCTGTTTGGCCGATGAAGGTATCAATATCCAGATGATTTCCACCTCGGAGATCAAAACTTCGGTGGTGATTGATGAGAAATACATGGAATTGGCCGTACGCGCTTTGCACAAAGTGTTTGGTTTGGACCAAGTAGCAGCTTAATTTTGAATATCGGTTGTGATTTTTTGACGGCCAGTTTTAGAAATTGAACGAAAATCAAAGCTTAAGTCGTGCGATAATATCGTTTGATCAGTAGGAAACGTGACCGAGTGGCCGAAGGTGCTCCCCTGCTAAGGGAGTATGGGGTGTTGAGCCTCATCAAGGGTTCGAATCCCTTCGTTTCCGCCAGTAAAGATAAAGCCCTGTAATTCATTGAGTTACAGGGCTTTTTTCTTTGCGGGCTTTTTTCTTTGTGAATCCGACATCAGCGCTACAATTGAGTTTCACCAGGGGTGTCTGCGGACTGAGAAATACCCTGTTTACCTGATCTGGGTCATGCCAGCGTAGGAAGCGTGAGACTGAAAGACAATTTCCTATTCTTTCTTTTTATGCGTCCTATTGCATGGCAGAGGCTCTTTAAAAGAAATGCAAAAGGAATATATGAACAAAATCAGCAAACATTTTTTACATGCTTCGATAGTTTTGGCTGCTGGCGTGTTGTCGGTCTCAGCATTGGCCAAAGACTTGCGCGTCATCGTGCACAGCTCGTTTGATTTGCCCAAGCCTTTGCTGGCCAAGTTTGAATCCGATGCGGGCGTCAAACTCAAAATCGTCAAAGGCGGCGATTCTGGTGAGATGTTGAACAAGCTGATCTTGACGAAAAAAGCGCCCATTGCGGATGTCGTCTACGGTATCGACAACGCGCAAGCTGTCAAAGCCAAAGCGGCTGATGTGCTGGATGTGTACGAAGGTGCGGCATTGAGCAAAGAGGCCCAAGGCGACTCAAAGGCCGAGTTTGCTGGTATGGCCGTCGCCGTTGACTACGGTTTTGTAACGCTGAATTACGACAAAGCCACCGTGGCTAAACGTGGCGTAGCGCTGCCAAAATCTTTGGAAGAATTGGCGCAACCAGCTTATAAAAAATGGCTGGTGGTTGAAAATCCAGCCACCTCTGGCCCTGGCTACGCCTTTTTACTGGCAACGATTGCCCATATGGGTGAAGAAAAAGCCTTTGCATGGTGGAAAAGCATGCGCGGCAATGGCATGAAGGTCGCCAAAGGCTGGACAGAAGCCTACTACACCGATTTCAGCCGCAACGGTGGCGCGTACCCCATAGTGGTGAGCTACGCCAGCAGCCCTGCCGCTGAAGTGTTTTACAGCAAAGAAAAATTAGCAGATTCACCGACTGCCAGCTTGTTTTTGCCGGGCGCAGTATTTAGACAAGTCGAAGGTGCAGCGCTCATCAAAGGCGGCAAGCAACGCGCAGAGGCAGAGAAATTTTTAGAATTCATGCGCTCAAACGACGTGCAAGAAGCCATGCAAACAACCATGTGGATGTACCCGATGCAAAGCACCACCAAGCGTGCAGATGTGATGAAGTACGCACCAGAGCCAGCTAAATTTGAAAGCATGCCAGCTGCGGTCATCGCTGAAAAAGGCGCTGGCTGGATCAGCCGCTGGACGAAAACTGTCCTGAAGTAAGTTTTGTACGAGAATTTTTAAGCGAGAAAATCCATTAGACAGATTCCGTCATTCCCGCGCAGGCGGGAATCCACAAGCGCCAACATGGATTCCCGCCTGTGTGGGAGTGACAAGCCCTCATGAAGCGCTCGTCCAGAGTGGCATTGCTTCTGTTGCCTAGCGCGGCAGTGGTGTTGATGTTACTTTTGCCGATGCTGCGTTTGGCTGCAGAAGGGTGGGGCGAATCCTTCTATGAGTCGCGAAATTGGTCATTTGGCACAGTTTGGCAGGATGACTTTTTAAAGTGGCGGCTGCTGTGGTCCTTCACACAGGCGGTAGTGACTTGCGTTCTTGCGCTCGTTTTCGGTCTTCCTGTTGCATGGGTGCTGGCTCGGTTTGAGTTTCCAGGTCGTCAGCTGGTGTTGCGACTTTTGATGCTGCCTTTTGTTGTTCCCACGCTGGTTGCCGCGCTGGGCGTATTGGCATTGTGGGGGCCGCAGGGCATGTTTAGCCAATGGTTGGGCATTGACTTGCAAGACACGCCTTGGTTGTTGTTGTACGGCAATTTGTTTTTTAACCTGTGCTTGGTTGTTCGCGCTGGTGTGGATGCGCTGGGGCAGGTGAACGCGCATTGTGTGGCTGCCGGCCGTTCACTGGGCGCAACACCATGGCGCGCCTTTTGGCGCATCGAGTGGCCGGTGATAGCGCCTTGGCTGACGTCAAGCCTGTGCCTGGTTTTTTTGTATTGCTTCTCTGGCTTTGGACTCGCTTTGGTGCTGGGGGGGCAGCGCTATGCCACGGTAGAAGTCGAAATTTACAGCTTGGTCGCTTATGAACTCAAGCTCGCACAAGCCAGCAGTTTGGCGCTGTGGATGTTGGTTTTGACGGGCTTTGTCGCTTTGGCTTACGCCTATGTGGAGAAGCGATTATCGGTAGCAACGCGTCTACACCCCATCGCTCTGCGCCATCCTAAAACCATTTGGAATTGGTTGGCTGTGTTTGGCAGCTTGGTCGTATTGTTCTTCTTTTGTGCCGCACCTATCTTGGCGATTGTGTGGCGAGCTTTGCTGGCTGATTCCCAAGCTTGGGCTGCGTTGTTGGATGCTGAAACCCTGTCTTCGCTTTGGAATACGCTGCGGTTTTCAGCCGCCGCATTGTTGATAGCCACCGTGCTAGGAGTTGCCCACGCTTTGGGTACTGGCACGGGTAGGGGTTCGGTTGCATGGCGTGCGGCAGCGTATTTGCCGTTGATTGCATCCCCAGTCACCGTTGCATTTGGTCTGCTTCTCTTATACCCAGACTGGACCGCGAGCTTGACTTTGCTGATAGCCGCCTATGCTGTGCTGGCCTACCCCTTTGTCACCAAAGCCATGACCGCTGGCTTGGGCAGTTTGCCAGACAATTTAAGCCAAGTTGCCCGCACCTTGGGCGCTAGCCCGTTGCGTACGTTTTGGCGAGTCACTTTGCCATTGCTCAGCCCCGCCTTGCGTCGCGGCATGGCGTTTGCAGCGGCAACAGCGTTGGGCGAGTTTGCCGTGACACTGTTCTTGTCGCGCCCCGAATGGACGACGCTCACCACCTTGATTTACCAACGCCTTGGCAAGCCTGGTGCGGTCAACTTAGATACTGCGATGCTCTTGGCATGTCTGTTGATGCTGCTGTCCGCGTTGGTTTTCGTGGTGATTGATTCACCGCAAAGATCAAACAAAAGAAACCATTAAGATTGAAGAATGCTCGAATTAAAGTCCATCAGCAAACGCTACGAGAACCGATTTTTGGCCGATAAGCTCAACTTAAACGTCTCACGCGGCGAGATTGTGGCTTTGCTGGGCGCTTCGGGTGCGGGCAAAAGTACCTTGCTGAAAATTGTGGCCGGTTTGGAGCAGGCCGATGCAGGGCAAGTCTTTTTTGACCAGCAAGACATCACCCAGCTTCCCCCAGAAAAGCGCCATTTCGCCCTTATGTTTCAAGATTTCGCCTTGTTTCCGCATTTAAACGTCTTAGACAACGTCGCTTTTGGTTTGATAGAGCAAAAGTTGAGCAAAAAAACAGCCCGCGAACAAGCTTTGGCCATGCTAGAGCGCTTCAACTTGGCAACCCATGCAACAGATAAAGTCACGACTCTGTCCGGCGGCGAACAACAGCGCGTCGCCCTTGCGCGGGCGCTGATCACGCAGCCCAAATTGTTGTTGTTGGATGAGCCGTTTTCAGCCCTAGACGCAGATTTGCGCCAATCGCTGCGGGAAGAGTTTAAACAGCACATTACCAGTATGGGTATCGCCGCGCTGATGGTGACGCATGACGAAGTGGAGGCGAGGGAGATGGCAAACCGTGGCGTTCGTTTGTCAGGTGGGCAGTTAACGGCAGTTTGGTGATTTTGCTATATTGTCTATAATATGTGCAATATATTGTGCAACTTAAGCCATTGATTTAGGAAAATCCCCATGAAAGTCGTCAGCTACACCGAAGCCCGCAACGGCTTAAAAACTGTCTTGGACGGCGTGATCGACGACGCCGACTACACCATCATCACCCGTCGCGACGCGGAAGATGCTGTGGTCATGTCTCTGGCTTACTTTCAAAGCATGGCGGAAACCCTGCACCTGCTGTCTAGCCCCGCCAATGCCGCGCACCTTGCTAAATCAATCGCGCAGCACAAAGCGGGTAAAGCTGTTCGTCGCGAATTGATACAAGCTTGAGTCTCTCAATTCGGTTCACCCCAGCCGCGTGGGATGACTACACCTATTGGCAAGGGCAGGACAAAAAAACGTTGAAACGCATCAATCTGCTGATAGAAGCTGCCCGTCGCGACCCCTTCACAGGCATAGGAAAGCCAGAACCCCTACTGGGCAACCTCTCAGGCTATTGGTCAAGGCGAATTGATGAGGTAAATCGACTGGTTTACGCCGTAGATGACATCGATTTAGACATCATTGCCTGCCGTGGGCATTACGACGACTAAGGGAGTTGCTATATTATTTATAGCTACTTAGGCAATAAATACGCTGGCTAGAGGCATCTTTGAAGGGTATATTGTTGCTTTTATAAAAAATTAAACCATTTTTTACTTTTGAATCCGCCCTCGGGACAGCTTTTGAGGTGAATCTACGCGTTTAGGCGGTTCTTTTTCAGGTTTTAGAAACAAACATGGTAACTCGATCTTCAGTGCAGTAGCTATTTTGATAAGCGCCAAAATAGAAACTTGCATGGCTGCACCAGCTTCAATTCGCTGAATATAAGTGCGATATAACTCCGTAGCATCGGCTAAATCTTCTTGCGTCATCTGACGCAGCGCCCGAATTTCTCTGATTCGAAGGCCAATTTGAATCAAAAGTTCGTTGGGCGTATTCATTGCCCTGACGATCAACTATGCACACTAACTCATACACACACTGATTCGGGTATAGTAGGATTTTTGAATAATTAAGGATAAATTATGAAGAAACTTTTATTTGCAGCTTTAACGGCTTCGTTTTTAGCTGGTTGCGGAGGGGGTGGAGATAGTAGTGTCGATTTGACAGGCGCATGGACTGGCACGGCATCAGGCGTACAAAATGGAGCGCCGCTGGTACAAACGATAAATTTAGCACTGTCACAAAACGGTACAGCTATCAATGGAACTTTCAACAGCACCAGCGGTAACACAGGATCTGTGACCGGCACATTTAATGGAACATCATTTGAGGGAAATTTAATCCCATCAGTTCCTAATAATTGTCCAGGCAAATTTGTTGTTTTTTATTCAAACAATAAGCTTGAGGGTACAGGCGCAAGTTATAACTGCACAGTTGCTGTCTCTTATACGATTTCTATTCGCAGATAGGCACTTTGCACGTATCGCTCACAGCAAGGCAATAAAAAAATCCCCGTAACTCATTGAGCTACGGGGATTTTTTAGATTCAGAACGCTATATTATTCATAGCATTTTAGGCAATAAATACGCCGGCTAGAGGCGTATTTGAAGGGTAATTTCCAGGTTTTAACCCACCACAACCGCCGCACCCGCACCCTGCGGTGCAATCGCACCGATTTCAAACACGGTTTCGCCCAGATCGCGCAAAGTCTGCGTCACAGCGGCTGCGCTGGCGGCGTCAACCACCACCACCATGCCGATGCCGTTGTTGAAGGTGCGGTTCATTTCGATGTCGTCGATACCGGCTGTGGTTTGCAGCCAGGCGAACAGCTCGGTTTGTGGCCAGCTGCCTTTGGTCAAATGGGCTGCCATGCCTTTTGGCAAGACGCGGGGGATGTTTTCCAGCAAACCGCCGCCGGTGATGTGTGCTAGCGCTTTGATTCCAGACGTTTTGCCGTCTTCTGCGGTATTTAGTGGATGAGCAGCTAATGTCTTCAAAACATTCAACACGTACAAACGAGTTGGCGCCATGACGGCTTGTTTGAACGGTTGGCCATCTAGTGTGGCGGGAATGCTACCGGCGGCTTCTGCGCGTTCAATGCACTTGCGTACTAAGCTGAAACCGTTGGAATGCACGCCATTGCTCTTCAAACCCAGCACCACGTCGCCTGCGCCGATCGAGGCACCTGTCAAAATCTTCGCTTTTTCAACTGCGCCGACCGCAAAACCGGCCAAGTCGTACTCGCCAGCGGGGTACATACCCGGCATTTCAGCGGTTTCGCCGCCGATCAACGCGCAGCCGGACAGTTCGCAGCCCTTGGCAATGCCTTGGATGACTGCTGCAGCAGTATCGATGTGCAGCTTGCCGCAGGCGAAATAATCCAAGAAAAACAATGGCTCAGCGCCTTGCACCAGCACGTCGTTGACGCTCATCGCCACCAAGTCGATGCCCACGGTGTCGTGCATTTGCCATTCAAAAGCGAGCTTCAGCTTGGTACCCACGCCGTCGGTGCCGCTGACCAAGACCGGCTCTTTGAATTTTTTCGACACCTCAAACAACGCGCCAAAACCGCCTATGCCCGCCAACACGCCGTCGCGCATCGTTTTCTTGGCGAAGGGTTTGATGCGTTCGATCAGAGCGTCGCCCGCGTCAATGTCAACGCCGGCATCTTTGTAGCTGAGAGGAGAAGCTGAGAGAGCTGTTGAAGGATGGGTCATGGTGCGGGAAATGGAATTTGGGGTGTTTTGGGAGTTTTCGACGATTCAGGTCTGTACAGACTAGAATTTGCGTTGATTTTAAGGGTTTTTACTATGCAATTCACCTCCACTCAAAAAACCATCATGACTTGGTTCGGCATCGCCGCGCTTACCGTGCTGCTGCTGTGGCTCTTGGGGCCGGTTTTGACGCCGTTTGTGATAGCGGGGGTGTTGGCTTACGCGCTCAATCCTGTGGTCAACCGCTTGGATGCTTTGTTGCGCGGCAAAATGCCGCGTGTGGTGGCGGTTTTGCTGGTGGAACTCGGTTTTGTCGTCATCGTGCTGGCCGTTTTGCTGCTGATTGTGCCAATTTTGACCAAGCAATTGCCGCTGTTGAAGCAGCAAATCCCCGTGCTTTTTGAAAATATCCATCTGTGGTTGAAGCCAATTTTGGCGCAATTTGGCACTAAATTCACGTTTGACTTTGCGCATGTCCGCGATTTTGTCTTGAAATACCTCAACACCAATGCTGAAGACAGCGTCGATTCCGTGCTCTCATCGGTCAAACTCGGCGGCAGTGTGGCGCTGGCGATTGTGGGCAACGCGGTGTTGATTCCTGTGGTGCTGTTTTATTTGCTGATCGATTGGGACAGTCTTGTCGCGCGTGTACAAGCCTTCGTGCCACCGCGTATGCGTGAAGCCTTTGACAGTTTTACCAAAGAATCTGATGCCGTGCTTGGGCAATACTTACGCGGTCAGCTGTTGGTGATGCTGGCTTTGGCGGTTTTTTACAGCGTGGGTTTGGCGCTTTTCGGATTAGATTTAGCTTGGCCGATTGGCATTTTCACTGGCTTGGCCGTGTTTGTGCCGTATTTGGGTTTCGGGCTGGGGCTGGTTTTGGCGCTGTTGTCTGGGCTGTTGCAGTTTGCATCCATCAAAGCCTTGGTCATGGTGGCTGTGGTTTATGGCGCTGGGCAAGTGGTAGAAAGCTTTTATCTGACGCCGCGGTTTGTGGGCGAGCGTATTGGGTTGCACCCGCTGTCCGTTATTTTTGCGTTGATGGCTTTTGGGCAGTTGTTTGGCTTTGTAGGTGTTTTGGTTGCTTTGCCTGCCAGCGCTGTGCTTTTGGTGGCTATGCGGCGCGTGCAGGCTAATTACATGGCGAGCAAGCTGTATCAAGGTTGATCAAGTGTTAAAACCAGTACCTCAAAGTTAATTTCCGTAAAATCGCTGTATGAAACAAATTGCACTTGATATTGGCCTGCACACAGGGCCGACGTTGACCAATTTTTTCGCTGGCTCTTCCGGTGCAGCAAACACTGCAGCGCTACAGCACCTCAATTTATGGGCCAGCAGCCCCACGCGTTCTCCGGTTCCTACCTATTTGTGGGGAACTAGTTCTAGCGGAAAATCGCACCTTCTCAAAGGCGTGGCACATGCCTTGCGTGAGCAGGGCGTGCATGTCGGCTGGTTGGATGCCTCCAACTTGACGCCTCCGGCTTTTGACGACTCTTGGGCTGCCGTGCTGATGGACGACGTGCATTTGTACACCGCCCAGCAGCAGCACGCCGCTTTCAACTGGTTTGTCAACGCCATGACGCCCAGCACAGGCCAGCAGCGCTGGGTGCTGGCGGCAGGAGAGACGCCACCGGCTGACTTGCTGCTGCGCGAAGACCTGCGAACCCGCCTTGGCTGGGGCCACGTTTTCGCCCTACAGGTATTGTCCGAACCCGAACGCCGCGCCGTGCTGCGCAAAGAAGCCGACGCACGCGGTGTATTTTTGAGCGACGACGTGATGGATTTCATGCTCAACCGCTTCAGCCGCGACTTGGGCAGCCTGATGGAGCTGCTGGACGCTATAGACGGCTACGCCCTGCAGTCGAAAAAATCAATCACCGTGCCATTGATCAAGTCGATGATGGACAATGGTTAAAACGGTTGAAAACGGTTTAACAGTGTTGAAAGTCCTAATTTGTATGCAAAATATGACTATAGCCGGCGTATTTATTGCCTAAGTTGCTATAAAAATAATAGCAAAAATTCCTCCCAAGTTTCATGCCAAACATCACACTTTTCGACCTAGATCACACCCTCCTACCACTGGATTCCGACTATTCATGGGGCGAATTCACCACCCAGATCGGCTGGACGGATCCGGTAGCGTTCAAAAAGCGCAATGACGAGTTTTTTGCCCAATACAAGAAGGGCGAGCTCAAAATATCCGAGTACGTCAAATTCGCCACCCAAGCCATCAAAGACCAAGGTGCTGACAAATCCATGGCTGCGCATGCCGATTTCATGAAAACAGTCATTCAGCCGGCCATCAAAAAAGCTGCGAAGGATTTGATCGCCAAGCACCGCGCAGCGGGCGACCAGCTGGTCATCGTCACCGCCACCAACGAGTTTGTCACCCGCCCGATTGCTACCGCTTTTGGCATTGATGAGCTGATCGCTGTACAGCTGGAAAAAGACGAATCCGTGGGCGGTACAGCCTGGATAACGGGTGAAATCAAAGGTGTGCCGTCCGCGCATGAAGGTAAAGTCACCCGTGTGGAAGCCTGGTTATCGGCTAAAAACCTCAGTTGGAATGACGTGCACACCACGTTTTATACCGATTCCATCAACGACATTGCGTTGTTGGAAAAGGTCAATGTCCCCATCGCCACCAATCCGGATGCTCGGTTGCGAGCGGTCGCGGTGGAGCGTAGGTGGCAGATTTTGGAGCTTTTCGCATAGTTTTGTAGAGAAATCCCCCCTAGCCCCCCTTTTCTAAAGTGGGGGATAAGTCAAAAGAGGTGGAGTTTGTATGTGCCTTTAACTTTGAAAAAGAGGGAAACAAGTCGCGAGAGGTGATCGTCGCACTAGTCTTCCCACTTTGAAAAAGGGGGATTGAGGGGGATTTAAGCCACGGCACTAAGGGATAATCAGGGTTAAACAGGTAAATATGATTAAAAAATTCATCAATAAGCTTTTCGGCAAGTCTGAAGACAGCACGTCGGCTGTAAAAACCAAAAAAACCAATTACGGCAAGCGCGAAGACATAGCCGCTGCCACGCACGGCATCGACAACAGCTTGGTAGACGACCGCGCGCGCGATGTCGTGCACGTTCTCAAAAACGCGGGTTTTGAAGCTTACATCGTCGGCGGCGCTGTGCGTGACCTGCTGGTTGGGTTGCGTCCCAAAGACTTCGACGTCGCCACCGACGCCACGCCCGAGCAGGTCAAGCACCTGTTCCGCCGCGCCTTCATCATCGGCCGGCGCTTTCGCATCGTCCACGTTGTTTACGGCCGTGGCCGCGAGCATGAGGTGATTGAAGTCACCACCTTCCGCGCCAATTTGGACAACGCAGCGGCAGAGCAGGTCAAAGGCAACGAGAAAACCAGCAAATCTGAGTTGGCCGGCATGAAACACGCGGTTGATTCGTCCGGCCGCGTGCTGCGCGACAACGTCTGGGGCTCCATGCAAGAAGACGCCGTGCGCCGCGACTTCACCATCAACGCCATGTATTACGACCCCGAAACGCAAATCGTGGTCGATTTTCACAATGGTTTCAAAGACTCGCAAAAACGTGTCATGCGCATGATTGGTGACCCTGTCGCACGCTACCGCGAAGATCCGGTGCGTATCATCCGTGCCGTGCGCTTCTCTGCCAAATTAGCGCCTTTGGGCTTCAAGCTAGACGCTAAAACTGCCGCACCTTTGGTTGCTTCGCAAAAACTGCTTGCCGACGTGCCGCAAAGCCGCCTGTTTGACGAAATGCTCAAGCTCCTGCAAACCGGCCACGCCCAAAGCAGCATCGCCACGCTGAAAGAACTGGGCCTGTCCACAGGCATCTACCCACTCTTGGATGTGGTGGTCGAGCGGGCAGACCAAACCTTGGTTCGCGTCGCCCTGGAAGACACCGACCGCCGCGTTGGTGAAGGCAAACCCGTGGTAGCCAGCTTCCTCTTGGCCTGCGTGCTCTGGGCCGATGTGCGCGATGGCTGGGCAGCAAGATTGCGCCAGCGCCAGCACAGCTTTCCCGCGCTGCAAGAGGCGATAGACGACGTGTTCAACGCCCGCATCGGCGACGTGTCTGGCCGTGGCAAACTGGCCGCCGACATGCGCGAGATATGGATGATGCAGCCCCGCTTTGAAAAACGCGTTGGTAGTACCCCCTTCGGCATGGTCGATCAACCACGCTTCCGCGCCAGTTTCGATTTCATGCGTTTGCGAGCAGTTTCCGGCGAGGTGGACGAGTCTTTGGCCGAGTGGTGGCAAGAATTCAGCATCGCCACCGACGAGCAGCGCGAAGACATGGTGGCAGAAGTGCGGGAAGAACAACGCGCCAGACCCAAAGCTGCTGCCAAACCGCGCACTGCCGTGCCAAAAGGCGAAAAAACCGCCACTGAGTCGCCTTTAGATAACCTGCTAGAGCGCACCGAAGAAGAAGGCGACGATGGCGCCGAACCCAATAACACCGACCCCGCCAAAAAACGCCGCAGACGCAAACGCGGTGGTGCGAAAAAGACGAATCCGGCGTTTGTGCCCAACCCACCAAGCGAGTAAAGCATGCAGAAGGCGGACGCCCAACCCGTCATCCCCGCCTTAGCCGTCATTCCCGCGCAGGCGGGAATCCATCCCCCAAGCCCTGTAGTCGCCTACATCGCCTTAGGCGCAAACCTAGGCAACGCCGCACAAACGGTTTTGGACGCCATCCAGTCCATCAACGACTTGCCCGAAACCGTAGTCACAAAACAATCATCCCTCTACAAAACCGCCGCGATGGAGTCGCTCCCAGGCGCTCCCAAAAGCCCAGATTACATCAACGCCGTAGTAGAAATAATATGCCGCCAGCCGGCTTATTCATTGCTTGAGCAGCTACAAAAAATAGAGCAAAAAGCCGGTAGAATCCGCCCCTACCTGAATGCCCCACGCACGCTGGATTTGGATATTCTGCTGTATCGTGATGAAAGTGGCGATGTGCACATCCAAACCGAAACCTTGACAATCCCCCACCCCCGCATGTGGCAGCGAGCGTTTGTTTTGGTGCCGTTGGCGGAGATTGCGCCGGGGTTGGTTAGTACTGAGAGGTTGGAAGGGGTGAGGGGGCAGGGAATTGAGCGGGTTCATGCAGCCCTATAACCAAAAACTCATCATCAATTCTCGAACGTTGCGCTCTGACATGACGGATGCAGAGCGTTTGCTATGGAAGCGCATTCGCTTCAAGCAGGTACGTGGTTTGCTGTTTTATCGACAAAAACCGCTTTTGAAGTTCATCGTTGATTTTTACTGTCCAAAAGCGAAGTTGGTGATTGAATTGGATGGCAGCCAGCACTTGGATGAAGAGCATCGTACAGCGGATGCAGAGCGAGATGCAGCGCTGTCTGGGCTGGGTTTGCGGGTTTTAAGGTTTGATAACAGGCAGGTGTTGCTTGAAATTGAGGGGGTAATGACTGTGATTGATGGAATGGTTGGTGAACGGGAGGTTTAAATCCCCCCTAACCCCCCTTTTTCAAAGTGGGGGACAAGACAAAAGTGGGGATTCCACTGAAGCAGGAACTTCGCTTATGTCCATATTTTTCACCCAGAGAGAAAATGAGGCCGCCATAAGTGGCATTGGCGATAGTCTTCCCACTTTGAAAAAGGGGGATTGAGGGGGATTTAAATCTATGAGAAATACTATATTTTCAATAGCGTCTCAGGCAATAAATACGCCGGCTAGACGCCTATTTGATGCTAATTTTGACCGTTTTCCATTTCCCGTCTTCTAACTCTGCCGCAGCGCCACGCTCAGCTGGTCAACCATCTCCACCCAATCAGAATCCTGCAAAATCGCTTCGCGTAGAAAGGCGGATTGAGCGGGGGTCCAGAAGGGGGCTTCGGCTAGGCGCAGATCGGGGGACAGGGGGGCGTGGCTGGCTAGGAATTGCTGGATGGCGATATCGTCATTGGGCAGCCCGAGCTGGGCGAAGAGGTCTGCAAAGTGGTGCATGTGTTTGTTCATGCTTTTATGTTGCTACTTATCTGCGTGGCGGTCAAGCGGCTAGCGCACAGAATTTTCATTGCAGATTTTTCTGATGATTTTGCAAGTATACTGTATAAATAATCAGTTTAATTTGGTCGCATCATTAAAAGTTCAACATGCAAACACTTTGCAAAACTATGCCACTAAGTGGTACAATAAAATGAAACGCGTATTCAAAACTCGCCATTTCAGCCGTTGGATGCGTAAAACGGAGTTGACCGACAGCGCTTTGTGCCGGGCAGTGGCAGAAATGGCGCAAGGCTTGATTGATGCTGATTTAGGCGGCGGCGTTGTAAAAAAACGGGTGGGACTGGCTGGACAAGGCAAACGCGGTGGCGCTAGAACGTTGGTTGCGACAAATAAAGGCTGCAGATGGTTTTTTGTTTACGGGTTCGAGAAAAATGATCGCACCAACATCACTAACGACGAGTTGGAGGCGCTGAAAGAGATAGCGGAAGAGCTGCTGGCCAGAACGGGCTTGCAGCTCGACACGGCGGTGCAAGACGGTTCATTACAAGAGATTTGCCATGACAACGACAGCTAAAAAGACCAAAAGCAGGATTTTTGAAGCAGTCCATGAGACTGCGGATGATTTGCATCGTCTGGGCTTTATTGACAAACGCAAGATGCGACAGTTTGATGTGCTTTGCTTAGCGCCTATCGCACCCTACGACAAAGACAAAATCCGCGCCTTGCGTGACCAGCTACAACTGAGCCAGTCGGTGCTTGCATCCGTACTAAACATCAGCCTTTCAACGGTTCGCAAATGGGAGGTCGGCGACAAGCTACCCAGTGGGCCATCGCTGAAGCTGCTGAGTTTATTGGATCGTAAGGGGTTGGAAGCGGTGCTTTAAAACTTAACGCTTAAAACCTAATCTTCCCCGTCAAAATATCCGCCCACATGCGCCAGTCACCGGCGAAGCTGTACAAGGGGTATTTGAAGGTGGCTGGGCGGTTGTGTTCAAAGAAAAAGTGGCCTACCCATGCGAAAGCGTAGCCCTGCAGCACGCCGTAAAGTATCAGCATGGGGTTGCGGGTCAGGATGGCGGAAACTATCAGGATAAAACCTATGCTGGTGCCCACAAAATGCAAGCGACGGGAGGTTTGGTTGCTGTGTTCGCTCAGGTAAAAGGGGTAAAACTCGCTAAATGAGGCGAATTTGGTGGTGAATTTTTTGTCGCTGTCGGTAGATTCTGTCATGTTGTCTCTCCTGTGGTTTTATACACAAATAATAACCGTTTGAGCCGTCATTCCCGCCTGCGCGGGAATGACAGGTTCTATCGCCCCCGCATAAACAAGGCATCCAGCTCCTTGATGCTGATCTGCCGCCAAGTGGAGCGGCCGTGGTTGCACTGGTCTGAGCGTTCGGTTTCTTCCATTTGACGCAGCAGGGCGTTCATCTCGTCCAAGGTCAGTTTGCGGTTCGCCCGCACCGCGCCGTGGCAGGCCATGGTGGAGAGGATGTCGTTTTGCGCGCGTTGGATAACGGTGCTGGCGTCGTGCAGGGCGAGTTCAGCGAGGACGCTGCGGGCGAGTTCGACGGCGTCGCCTTTGGCCAA
>JAYSZH010000136.1:0-9391 GCA_043738155.1 Polaromonas sp.
GTGAGTCGTCCTTTTTGCGCCAACGCAACGATGCCGCGCGACACGGCGGCATTGAAAGCGAAGTCATCAGCATTGAGGATGAGGTGTTTCATGGTCGCATGATTAAACACGCTTTAGCTTAGTTTTAGCTTGCTTTACGTTGCAGCGCTGTCAGCAATTTGCCATGAATGCCGCCAAAACCACCGTTGCTCATGCACACAATGGTGTCGCCAGCTTGCACGGCCTGCATGATTTGGCTCAGTAATTCATCAATAGAATCAGCCACTTGCGCCCTGTTTCCCATCATCGCCAAGGATTCACGCGGATCCCAACCCAAGCCACCGCTGTGGCAAAACACCAAGTCGGCATCTTTCAGACTGTCGGCTAACTGCGCTTTCATGGTACCCAGCTTCATGGTGTTGCTGCGGGGTTCTAGGACGGCAAGAATCCGGCTTTTTGAACCTGCATTTGAACCCGTTTTGACCAACTGTTGCTTCAAACCATCTAGCGTTGTAGCAACGGCGCTGGGGTGATGCGCAAAATCGTCGTAGACCGTCACCTCGCCGCCTTGGAACGGCACCTTGCCACGCACTTCCATGCGGCGTTTGACGTTTTCGAAGCTGGCTAAGGCATTGGCAGCCACGCTGGGTGCAACGCCGACGTGCTGCGCCGCCGCTATCGCTGCCAAAGCGTTATTTTGATTGTGAATCCCCTGCAACCGCCAAATTACTTGCCCAAGCAGCTCTTTATTTGATAGCACTTTAAAATCATCAGGACTGCCCTCAGCGTGCCAATTTGTTGAGGATTCGGAATTAAATGTCGGATTTAGTCCAAAACTCACGCGCTCGCTCCAGCAGCCCATGTCTAAAACACGCTGCAAACTGTCCTCAGAGCCGTTATAAACAACACGGCCTGACGCAGGCACAGTACGCACCAAGTGGTGAAATTGGCGCTCAATCGCGGCCAAGTTGTCAAAAATATCGGCGTGGTCGAACTCTAAATTGTTCAAAACTGCTGTTTTTGGGCGGTAATGGACAAACTTGCTGCGTTTGTCGAAAAATGCGGTGTCGTACTCATCGGCTTCGATGACGAAATACTTTTCTCCTGAACTTTGCCCCAGCCGAGCTGAAACGCCAAAATTCAACGGCACACCGCCCACCAAGAAGCCAGGTTTCAAACCGGCGCACTCTAATATCCACGCGAGCATCGAAGTCGTCGTCGTTTTGCCGTGCGTGCCCGCCACCGCCAGCACATGGCGACCTTGCAAAACGTTTTCAGCCAACCACTGCGGACCGCTGATGTAGGGTAAACCAGCATCCAAAATCGCTTCCATCAGCGGAAATTTCGGTGTGCCGTCGGCATGGTGAACACGGCTGACCACGTTGCCGATGACGAAAACATCGGGTTTGAGCGCCAACTGGTCTGCGCCAAAGCCTTCAATCAAATCTATGCCCAAAGCACGCAATTGATCACTCATAGGCGGGTAAACGCCCGCGTCGCAACCGGTTACTTTGTGCCCCGCTTCGCGGGCTAATGCCGCCACACCCCCCATGAAGGTGCCGCAAATGCCTAAAATATGAATATGCATGACTCTATTATCGCCGGCAATATAGCGTCCGAAATCGCCATAACTGCGGCCAGACTGGTTGTTGAAGAGGGTTTGGACTATGGCGCTGCCAAACTTCGTGCCGTCAAACAGCTTGGCCTGCCTGGCCGAACCCAATTGCCAAGCCATGACGAGGTGGAAGCCGAAGTACGCGACTACATCGCTTTGTTTTGCGCAGATACGCAGCCCACTGAACTTGCAGCGCTGCGGGAACTGGCGTACTTGTGGATGCAGCGCATGGCTGATTTCAGGCCATATTTGGGTGGCTCGGTCTGGCATGGCACGGCGACCAAGCTATCAGACATCTATATTGCGCTGTTTTGCGACGACCCCAAATCCGCAGAAATCGCCTTGATTGACCACCGCGCGGACTATATCGCTAGATCCATCAAAGGCTTTGGTGGCGGAATGGTTGAAGCATTGAGCATCCATGCGCCTTGCGAAGCCTTGAATACCGAAATTGGTGTGCATTTGATGATTTATGACTATGATGATCTACGAGGCGCGCTCAAATTAGACAACCAAGGGCGCAAACCGCTTGGGGCTTTGACTGATGTGGCTAAACTTTTATGAACGACTCAGCTAAAACACCTTATAAAACATCCATTCAACGCAGACACGTATTGACGGTTGGTGTTGCCGCCGCCGCCGCGCTTGCAGGCGTGGGCACTGCTTATTGGCAAGACAAGCGAGTTGAGCCAGTCATACCAGAGTCGCCGTCAAAGCCTGTTTCGGGTGATTTGAATGACCTTTGGCAGATGCAATTTGACACGCCAGACGGTGGCAAACTTGCCATGCAATCGCTTAAAGGTAAACCACTACTCATTAATTTTTGGGCTACCTGGTGCCCGCCATGCGTGGAAGAACTGCCGCTATTAGAGCGCTTCTACAGCGAAAACAAAGCTAAAAGTGTACAAATTATAGGATTAGCGGCAGACAAGCCTGACGCAGTGCGTGCTTTCTTAAAGAAATTGCCACTTACTTTCCCCATTGGTATCACCGATTTATCTGGCATTGCATTGAGCAAGTCTTGGGGAAACCTTGCTGGGGGCTTACCGTTTTCTGTCATGCTGGCAGCCGACGGGAGGGTGATGCAGCGTAAAATGGGCAAACTGAGTGAAGATGACTTGAAAACTTGGCTTGCTGCGGCGAGGTAAAGCACAAACATCCATCTTCTACATTTATATAATTACCGTTAATTGGTTTAATTTAAAGAAATTTAGCCACCAATGGTGACATTTAAGTCATTTTTAGGTTAAATTGCAATTTTCAAGAAAAATACGAGGCACATCGGCATGGATTTACGCAAACTAAAAACTTTGATCGACTTGGTATCTGACTCCAACGTCACAGAACTAGAAATTACAGAAGCTGAAGGCACGGTACGTATCGTGAAGGGCGGCGGCGGAGGTGGGGGAGCACCCTATGTGCAACATGCCATGGCGTATAACCCGCAGCAGCCCTCTATGCCCATGCAATATGCTGCGCCTGTGAACTCTTCGCCGATTGAAGCTGCTCCGATTCCTGCTGCTGAGCCAGTAGCTCTAGGTCATAGCGTCAAATCTCCTATGGTAGGCACGTTTTACCGTGCAGCTAGCCCGGGAGCGAAATCGTTCGTAGAAATTGGCGACGTGGTCAAGGTGGGTGATACGGTTTGTATCATCGAAGCCATGAAGATTTTGAATGAGATTGAAGCGGATATGTCGGGCACCGTGACGCAAATTTTGTGCGAGAACGGTCAAGCGATCGAATACGGCCAACCCATGGTGGTGATTGCCTGATATGTTCAAAAAAATCCTGATCGCTAACCGAGGCGAAATCGCCCTGCGTATTCAGCGTGCCTGCCGCGAGCTGGGCGTTAAGGCAGTGATGGTTTACTCTGAGGCTGACAGAGACGCCAAATACGTCAAACTGGCGGATGAAGCTGTTTGCATCGGGCCTGCAGCCTCCGCTTTAAGCTACCTCAATATGCCGGCGATTATTTCTGCGGCAGAAGTAACGGACTCTGAGGCCATCCACCCGGGTTACGGTTTTTTAAGTGAAAACGCTAATTTTGCTGAGCGAGTGGAGAAAAGTGGTTTCCAATTCATTGGCCCAACCGCTGAATCTATCCGCATCATGGGTGACAAGGTTTCGGCCAAGCAAGCCATGATCAAAGCAGGCGTGCCGTGCGTGCCAGGCTCAGAAGGTGAATTGCCAGATGACCCTGCGATGGTGCGCCGGATTGCAAAATCCGTCGGCTACCCCGTCATCATCAAAGCCGCTGGCGGTGGCGGTGGGCGTGGGATGCGGGTGGTGCATACCGAAGCGGCGTTGATCAATGCCGTGCAAATGACCAAGGCAGAAGCCGGTGCCGCGTTCAACAACCCGGCGGTTTACATGGAAAAATTCCTGCAAAACCCGCGTCACGTTGAAATCCAGATTCTGACAGACAAGCATAAAAATGCTGTTTACTTGGGCGACCGTGATTGCTCCATGCAGCGCAGACACCAAAAAATCATCGAGGAAGCGCCGGCACCGGGCATTCCACGCAAGTTGATCGATCGCATTGGCGAGCGCTGCGTCGCTGCGTGTAAAAAGATTGGCTATCGCGGTGCGGGCACGTTTGAGTTTTTATTTGAAAACGGCGAGTTTTATTTCATCGAGATGAATACCCGCGTGCAAGTGGAGCACACCATCACCGAAATGGTGACGGGTATTGATATTGTGAAAACGCAAATCATGGTGGCAGCAGGTGAAAAATTGCCCTTCACGCAAAAACAAGTCGAGATGCGTGGTCATGCGATTGAATGCCGTGTCAACGCTGAAGACCCCTACAAGTTCATCCCATCACCAGGCCGCATCACCATGTGGCATGCGCCAGGCGGGCCGGGCGTGCGGGTGGATTCGCACGTTTACACCAATTATTTTGTGCCGCCGAACTACGACAGCATGATCGGCAAAATCATCACCCATGGCGACACCCGTGAGCAAGCGATTGCACGCATGCGTACCGCTTTGGCTGAAACCTTGGTCGAAGGTATCAACACCAATATCGCCTTGCACCGCGATTTGATGGTAGATGCCAAGTTCATGGCGGGCGGCACCAATATCCATTACCTAGAAGAGTGGTTGCTGCAGCACAAACGCTGATGTACCGCTCTTTTATAGCTGCCTATATTCATGTTTGAACTGAAAATCATGTGCCCCGAGGCACATATCGATGAGCTGAGCGAGGCGCTTGAGGCCTTGGACGCCCTCAGCGTGTCGGTAGAAGATGCTGATGCCGCAACCGATGCCGAGCAAGCCTTGTTTGGCGAACCCGATATGCCGCCACCCAAAGGTGGCTGGCAGCGCAGCCGTGTCACGGCTTTGTTCAGCACAGAAGCGCAAGCCCGCGACTCTGCGCAATTGCTGGCCGCGCAAGACTTCTTCGGCGCGTGCTCACTTTTAGGCGTTGTTGCACTTGTAGACCAAGATTGGGTGCGTTTGACGCAATCGCAGTTTGCACCCGTCGAAATCACCCCTGAGTTTTGGATTGTGCCAACCTGGCACGAACCGCCAGCGGCTGCGAAGCAAGTCATTCGGCTCGACCCCGGTTTGGCTTTCGGCACAGGCACCCACCCCACCACGCGCATGTGCTTGAAGTGGATTGCCAAACAGCGAGACACGACCAACCAGTTCAAGCGTGTGCTTGACTACGGCTGTGGTTCCGGCATTTTGGCCATTGGTGCCGCCAAGTTTGGGGCTGTTCATATCGATGCGGTGGACATTGACCCAGCAGCCGTTGAATCAACGCTTTTGAATGCTGAAGCCAACCACGTCGTTCTGAATACAGGGCTTCCAGACAAAGTGAGTGGTCACTATCAAACTGTTCTTGCGAACATTTTGGCATCGCCACTCAAAGTATTGGCGCCGCTTTTGTGTGCCCGTGTGGAAAAAGGTGGCTCTTTGGTTTTGGCTGGCATCTTGGCGCGTCAAGAAGATGAGTTGAAATTGGCCTATGCACCCTATTGCAAACTGACCGTTTCAGATACGGAAGATGGCTGGATTTTGATGACTGCCACGCTCTAGTAACACCTTAATGCGCTTTTTATGAGCTTAAAAACACGTTGCCCAGCCTGCGATACGGTTTTTAAAATCGTTCCAGACCAGCTTAAAGTATCAAAAGGTTGGGTGCGCTGTGGACGCTGTGCAGAGGTTTTTGATGCAGCTGCGCATGCTGCAGCGCCCGATGAAGCTAACCCGTGGCCGCAAGCCAGCTCGCCTGAAACAGTCGTTAAAAATCCGGTTACTCCATCAAGTGCGACAAATGCTGCAAATTCGGCAACTGCAGCGCCTGTTTCCAAAGATGCAAAAGATATAACTTTTACTATTAAAAACATAGCTACTCAGGCAATAAATACGCCGGCTACAAACATTTTAGACCCTTTAAAAGAAGGCACTAAAACGGATCTTTCATTCGTCCGTGCTGCGAAAAACAAGGCTTTTTGGCAGAAAAAAAATGTCATCCACAGCTTGCGAGCTGCTTGCGTCGGTTTAGCTGGTTTGCTATTTTTTCAAGTGGTGTTTAGCCAACGCAACTACCTGGTCGCTGGCAACCCTGCGCTCAAAACGAGTTTTGAATCCATTTGCCAAGCCATGGGCTGTACGATCGAGGCATTCAAAAACATCGACGCGTTCAAGATCGACAGTTCAAGCTTCCAAAAAGCCCCCGCTGCAGCGATTGACACAACAGCAACGGCGCAAGCTGATGTTTTTGCGCTCAAAATCAGCTTAAAAAATAACGCAGACATGCCTTTAGCCATGCCATCTGTTGAATTAACGCTGACAGAAGCTGGTGACAAACCCGTTTTGCGGCGGGTCTTGTCGGCACAAGACCTTGGTTTTATGGGTGCTACGCTTGCGGCTAATGGCGATTGGACGGGTACAGCGATGGTAGCTGTAACGTCTAACCCAACCGCAGCACCCATTTCTGGCTACCGTGTTTTACTTTTTTATCCGTGACAATGTTTGTTCAAAACCCACTTTTCCTATCTATTTCTAGTTTAACTTGAGACTTTCACACACATGGCAGCAATAATTTGTGGCTCTTTAGCCTTTGACAGCATCATGAATTTTGAAGGCAAATTCGCCGATCAAATCCTTCCCGATCAAATACACAATTTGAATGTGTCATTTTTTGTGCCAACGCTACGCCGTGAATTTGGCGGCTGTGCGGGCAATATTGCCTATGCCTTGAAGCAGCTGGGCGGCACGCCTTTGATCATGGCGACGGTGGGCAGTGATGGCGCGGATTACGCCAAACGCATCACCGCTTTGGGCATGAGCACCGAGTTTGTCCGTGAGGTGAGCGACACCTATACCGCGCAAGCCATGATCATGACAGACACCAACAACAACCAAATCACCGCTTTTCATCCTGGCGCGATGATGCAGGCGCACATCACCAAGATTTCACCTCGTGCAGACATCAAAATCGGCATTGTGTCACCAGATGGCCGCGATGCGATGTTGGAGCATGCTGAGCAATTCCATGCGGCAGGCATTCCTTTTGTGTTCGATCCTGGCCAAGGTTTACCGATGTTTGACGGCAAAGATTTGTCGCATTTCATCGATTTGGCGACCTGGGTCACTGTCAACGATTACGAAGGCAAGATGTTGAGCGACCGTACAGGGTTGAGCAGCGCTGAGATCTCACAAAAAGTAGAAGGATTGATTATTACTTTAGGTGAGCACGGCTGCGAAGTTTGGGTGGATGGCGACAAAACTGTCGTCGCTCCAGTTGTCGCCAGCAGCGTAGTAGACCCCACAGGTTGTGGCGATGCCTTCCGTGGTGCGCTCTTGTTCGGTTTGGAAAAAGGCTGGCCATTGGCGCAATGTGCCAAGCTGGGAAACCAACTGGGTGCCATTAAAATCGCACAGCGTGGCGGTCAAAATTATCAACTAAATTTAAGAGAATTAAGCCTCTAGCCGGCGTATTTATTAATTAATTTGCTACTTTAACGATAGCATTTTATTTTTCGACAATAAAAAACCCGAGGTCTTGCGACATCGGGTTGAAAGTGCAACGACTTAAAGCAAAGCTCTAAGTCAGCTGACTTATCTGCATCAAGGCTTTTTCGCAGTTGGAAAAGGCCAAGCCGCTTGTGGGCTCAGGGTTGTTTGAGCTGCAGAGGCAGGTGCAGGGGCAGGCTTGGCGGCAGCGGGTGTTTTCGCGGCTTTCTTGGCTGGCGCCTTGGCTTTTTTGGCAGCAGGCTTTTTAGCAGCAGCTTTTTTGGCTGGAGCTTTTTTAGCTACGGCTTTCTTGGCCGGTGCTTTCTTAGCTACAGCTTTTTTCGCTGGGGCAGCTTTTTTAGCCGGTGCGGCCTTCTTCGCTGGGGCTTTTTTAGCGACGACTTTCTTAGCCGGTGCTTTTTTCGCTACAGCTTTTTTCGCTGGGGCGGCTTTCTTAGCTGGCGCTTTCTTTGCCACAGCTTTTTTCGCTGGAGCAGCTTTCTTCGCAGGGGCCTTTTTTGCGGCCGGTTTTTTCGCAGTTGCCATTATTTTCTCCTTGTTTACATGTCAAAGAGCACTTCATGCTTGTATTTTTATGCACAAAGCGATTCATGTTGTTGCATCACACCTTCGTGCGCTGCAGCAGCATGAACAGGGTAAGCACGCAAAACTGTTCGGCTCTTTGGCCAATATCAGTCATGTATGCAAGTTTCTACAATCATCTCAAATTTCTAATTCAAAACTACAAATCACTTAGTCCCAAGAAAGCGCGCCACCAGATTGGTATTCAATCACACGGGTTTCAAAAAAATTACGCTCTTTCTTCAAATCAATCATTTCGCTCATCCACGGGAACGGGTTTTCCTCATTCGGGAACAGCGTCTCTAAACCAATTTGCACAGCACGGCGGTTGGCGATGTAGCGCAGGTAGCCTTTGAACATAGAAGCATTCATGCCCAGCACGCCACGCGGCATGGTGTCTTCGGCATAGCGGTATTCCAACTCAACAGCTTTCAAAAACAGGGCTTTGATTTCAGCTTTGAATTCTGGCGTCCACAAGCCTGGGTTTTCCAGCTTCAGCTGGTTGATCAAATCAATACCAAAATTGCAGTGCATGGATTCGTCACGCAAAATGTACTGGTACTGCTCGGCAGCACCCGTCATTTTGTTTTGACGACCTAAGGCCAAAATTTGCGTGAAGCCGACATAGAAGAACAAGCCTTCCATCAAGCACGCGAACACAATCAATGATTTCAACAAAGTTTGATCAGTCTCATGCGTGCCTGTCTTGAACAATGGGTCGCTGATGGCCTCGATGAAAGGAATCAGAAACTGGTCTTTGTCACGAATCGATTGCACTTCGTTGTAAGCGTTGAAAATCTCCGCTTCGTCCAAGCCTAATGATTCTGTGATGTACTGATACGCATGGGTATGAATCGCTTCTTCAAACGCTTGGCGCAGCAAAAACTGGCGGCACTCTGGCGCGGTGATGTGGCGGTACGTGCCCAACACAATATTATTGGCCGCCAACGAGTCAGCTGTCACAAAGAAGCCCAAGTTGCGCTTCACCAAACGGCGCTCATCCTCGGTCAAACCATTTGGGCTCTTCCACAAGGCAATGTCTCGCGTCATGTTGACTTCTTGCGGCATCCAATGGTTGGCGCAAGTTGCTAAATATTTTTCCCACGCCCATTTGTATTTGAATGGCACCAATTGGTTGACATCGGTTTGACCATTGATGATGCGCTTGTCTGCCGCGTTGATGCGTTTATGGACAGCTGGCACTGCAGTGGCGTCAGAAACAGAAGCCGTACTTGGCGAGCCAGTTTG
>JAYSZH010000137.1:0-1472 GCA_043738155.1 Polaromonas sp.
AGCGTAGTTGACCCACGGGCCAGCTGGGTTTGAGCTAAATTCAGTATTTGCACCAGTAATGACTAATGGTGTAGCGAAGTCGTAGTTATTTAGTGCAGCGATGGCAATGGCATCGTCTCTAGCGCTGGTGATGCCAGCAGCTGTTTCATCTAGACGCTTCGCACCCGCTAGCGCCGCAGCATCAGCCGCATTTTGCAGCTCCGCTTTGGCAATATACAAATGCCCCATGTCCAGAACCAGACCGCCCATAGAGAGCAGCACCACAGCGGTCAATCCGAAGATTATGGCAACAGCGCCCTTTTGCTTGCGCTTGCTAGGTAAGCCTTTTAAGTGTGATTTCATCACAATCTCCTTCAATAACCTTCACGACATTGGCTTACTTGCCAATGCCTATGGTGAATGTGGCTGGCTGTGGCGCAGGTGCGGCAAAAGTTTTCTGGTAGTCGTTAAAACCACTCAAAGCTGCTTGGCCGTCCAGACCCAATACGGGGTCGGTGTTGGTTATCGCATTGGGGTTGATGGTTTGCTGGGCGTTTAGCAGGCGGACGGACTTGCCGAACTGGGTGTCTAGGTAGGGGTTTCTGCTGGCGCAGCCGCCTACCAAAGTCAACAATAGTGCCGCGCAGACTACGCAAGCTGGGCGAGTAGAACGGGCGGGATGGGTTTGAGTGCGTTTCATGGTGTGCTCCTCTATTTAACTTCTAAGCCAGCTGCAGGGGTGGCAGGTTTTGCAGGGGCGGGGGGCTGTGCGCCTTCCATCTTGCCGCCTAAGAAAAACTCGGCACGGTTGGGTTGTATATAGGCATCGGTCGGCAACTTGTAATTTGCCAGCAGGGGTTTGACCAAGTGCGGGGTGATGATGAAGACCAGCTCGGTCTGGTCATTCTGAAAGTCGCTGCTGCTGAACAGCGTACCCAGCACCGGCACCTCACCTATGCCGGGTATGGCCTTGATGTTGGTAGAAACGTTGTGCTTGATCAAACCGCCAATTGCAAAACTTTGGCCGTCAAACAACTGCACCGTGGTGGAAGCTCGGCGGGTCGTAAATGACGGCAAAATAGCCGTGCCACTGATACCAGAGGCGGTGATGCCAATGCCGTCTTTGTTCAGGTCGGACACTTCAGACAGGACCTTGAGGTTGATGCGTCCGCCTTCCAGCACCGTCGGGGTGAACTTGACACCAACGCCAAACTCTTTTTCTTCTAGTGTGATTTTGGTTGAACCATTGGAGGAATCTTGACTGACAGGAATAAAAATTTTCCCACCGGCTAAAAAGCTGGCATCCTGTCCGCTGATGGCCATGATGTTGGGCTCAGCCAAGACTTTGACCAAACCGTCTTTGCGTTGTGCATCAGCGCTCAGTTTGTCACCATTGCGGTTGTTTGTGCCGCTGAGGATGCCAGGCGCGTTGGACAATAAGTTTGAAAACAAAGAAGTTGTCCAGCCGCCCAAAGCACGGGTAAAGCCCGCAC
>JAYSZH010000138.1:0-9321 GCA_043738155.1 Polaromonas sp.
CCGAACCGTCACCCGCACCGACCAGCACTGTGCGCGTGGCTGCAACATGGTTTGAACGGTAAATTTGCAGCAATTTGCCGGTTTTGGTTTCAAAATCGCCCTCTTTCAGGGCTTGGGAGATCACATCGGTCAAATTTTCAGTCGTTTTTAGCGTCGCTTTCATTGACGATTTACCCTTGGCTGCACTAAACGACTCAGGAACCAGCACAATCAAGGCGTCGCAGGCGGTTTTGCTGGTTAGTGTTAAATCTTGAGCAATGAGTTTCAATTCCATCGTGATCTTTCCTGTTGGTTTCCGTTTTAGTTTCAGTCGCTTCGTTTCAGCAGTTTAGTTTCGTAAAATAGCCCCTAATGTTATTCCATTCTTCAGTCCGTAAAGAATTAAGCCGCACATTTGGCGCATCGTTGGTGGTGTTAATCACCGTGGTGATGACCATGATGCTGATTCGCGTGCTATTTCTGGCCAACAAAGGTCGCGTCAACCCCACGGATGTGCTGCTCATCATGGGCTATTTCGTCCTCGGGCATTTGCCAACGATTTTGACGCTGTGCCTGTTCATAGCCATCGTGGTGGCGCTGTCGCGTATGCACGGCGACAGTGAAATGGTGATTTGGAACGCTAGTGGGCGCGGTTTGACAGGTTTTATCAGGCCACTGGTCGGCTTTGCATGGCCGATTTGTGTTGCTATTGCCGTTTTGGCGCTGTTTGTCTGGCCATGGTCTAACGAGCAAGCGCAAAACATGCGCACCAAATTTGAACAGCGCAGCGACTTAGACCGCATCACACCGGGCACGTTTCAAGAATCAGCCAACGGCAGTCGGGTGTTTTTCATCGACAAGCAAGACGACCAGGCGACTGACAACAAAAACACCGCCAGCAATGCAAACAAAAAGAAGTCAAAAGACAGCATCAAACTCCAAGGCGATGACAAGTTGTCGGCAGAAGTCGAGAAGTTCACCAACAGTCGCAGCAATATCTTCATATCCACGGTCTCGAATGGCAAAGAATCTGTCACCACAGCCAGCGCTGGCCGCATTGAAAGCCGTGACGGTAGCCAGTATTTGCTGCTTAACAACGGACAGCGTTCTGAGATTGACAGCAAAACGGGGCAGATCAAGGTCAGCGAGTTTGAAGAGTATGGCAATTTGATCAAAAGCGCCAAGCTCACGCCGTTTGAAGGCGGCCCCAGCAAAGCCATGTCCAGCTATGCCCTGCTGGCGAATCGAACGAATGGCAATATGGGCGAGCTGGCTTGGCGACTGGGTTTGGCGTTTGCAGCAGTTAACTTCATTATTTTGGGTGCCGCCGTTGCCAACGGCAACCCGCGCGCTGGCAGAGGCGCTAGTTTTGCGTTTGCCTTGCTGGCGTTTATGTTTTATTACAACCTGATCAACCTCAGCCAAAGCTGGATCGCCAGCGGGCAATTCAGGTTCACAGCGGTGATATTGGCGATGCACGGCGGGATATTCATCATCAGCGCACTTTGGTTGGCGAAGCGGCATAACAACTGGTCATTCTTGGCTGCTTTGAAGCATCGAAAAACATCTAGGGGCTCTACATTGAAAGCAGCCACATGAAAACCGTTCGGCAGCTGCTTTACAAAGAGACTTTTGTCTCCATTGCCTTCGTGGCGATGGGATTTTTGGCCTTGTTTTTCTTTTTTGACTTGGTTGACGAGTTGACGCACATCGGCAAATCGTTTGCTGGCAGCAGCTTTGGCACGTACCAAATACAGCACGCCTTGCTGTATGTGGCCTTGTTGATTCCCAACCATTTGTATGAGCTTCTTCCCATTGCCGTGCTGATTGGCGGTGTGTTTGTGATGGCGCGCTTTGCACACAGCTCAGAGTTCACCATCCTGCGAACCAGTGGTTTAGGCCCAGGCTTGGCGTTGAAGCTGATGTTGATATTGGGTGCTGCCTTGGTCGCCATCACTTTTGTGATTGGTGATTACGTTGCGCCATTAACCGACAAAACATCGCAACTTCTTAAAGCGCGGTACCTAGGGCAAATATCCATCGGCCAAACCGGTGCTTGGCTGAAAGAAAAAAAGGGTAACAAATCGTATGCCGTCAATATCTCCGCCATGTCGGCCAATGCGGATATGCTGAACGTGCGCGTGTTTGAGTTCGATGCAGCAGGTTCGATTCTCTCCACCACGCATGCCAAAGAAGCCTTCTTTGAAAACGACAAGAGTTGGACGCTCAAAAACGTGCGCAGAAGCGACTATGCCATCGATGGCACAGTGAGCAATACAACAACTAATTCGACAAAAGAAACCACAGTAAAAAACAAACAGGCCTCCATCAAGCAATCGCAGCTGGAGACTTATCGTTGGCCAACCGAATTGAATGCTGACATGGTGACAGTGGCATTATTGAAACCAGACCGCATGGGAACGCTTGATTTGTACCAATACATCCGCCATTTAGATGCCAACAAACAGGTTGCACAACTGTACGAGATCCAGTTCTGGAAAAAAGTTTTTTACCCACTCAGCTGCATTGTGATGCTGGTACTGGCGCTGCCATTTGCGTATTTGCACTTTCGCTCTGGCGGCATCACCGCCTATGTGTTTGGTGGTGTGATGGTGGGTATCAGCTTTTTTGTACTGAACAATATTTTTGATTACTTTGGCAATCTACTGGCTTGGAATCCGCTTTTTACGGCTGCAGCGCCCAGCATGGTGTATTTGATGCTCTCATTGGTGGCATTTAGCGCGTTGGTATTCAAACGATAACGAACAAACGATGACGAATTCAACATTAACCACAGCAAAAACCGCCATCATTCTTTTCGGACACGGATCGCGTGATGCCTTGTGGCATTTGCCGATTCAAGCGGTAGCTGAGCGTATTCGCCTCACATCACCCAAAACAACGGTTACTTGCGCCTATTTGGAGCTTACTGAACCATCTTTGCGCGATGCGGCGTCAAGTTTGATCAGTACTGGCGTGTCCAGCATCACCATCTTGCCCATGTTTTTAGGCGTTGGCCGACATGCACGAGAAGACTTGCCAGCGCTTATCGCTGAGTTGAAACAAAATCACCCCGATACCCTCTTTCACGTCCAACCCGCCGTGGGCGAAAACCCCGCTGTACTTGATTTGTTGGCTGAACTTGCGCTTTCTTCGCATTAAATTTGTTGAATTTTTGCTTATAACTAGACGTTGTATGCACTGAAATCGGCCTTGATAATGCATAATGAATCCATCCTTTAGCTGGAATTCAATATGAACTTACATCAATTTCGTTTCGTTCAAGAGGCAGTCAGACGCAATCTGAACCTCACAGAAGCAGCAAAATCTTTGCATACTTCGCAGCCTGGCGTCTCAAAAGCCATCATTGAACTAGAAGAAGAACTTGGTGTTGAAATCTTTGCTCGGCATGGCAAACGGCTGAAACGCATCACCGAGCCTGGCAACCATGTGATTAGAAGCATTGATCTGATCATGCGCGAACTGGGTAACCTCAAACGCATTGGCGAGCAGTTCAGCGCCGAAGACAGTGGCACCCTGTCTATCGCCACCACGCACACGCAAGCACGCTATGTGCTGCCTGTACCCATAGCCAAACTGCGAGAAGCCTATCCCAAAGTCAATATCAGTTTGCACCAAGGCTCGCCAGACCAGGTTGCGAAAATGCTGATCGATGAAGTGGCTGAAATTGGTATTGCAACCGAATCTCTTGCGCATGATGACCAATTAGTCACACTACCGTGTTACGAATGGCAGCATGTTTTGGTGATGCCAATTGACCACCCGTTGGCAAAAACCAAAAACCTCAGCTTGGAAGACTTGGCAAAAGAGTCGCTGATCACGTACCACCCCTCCTTCACGGGGCGCACCAAAATTGACCAGGCGTTTGCGCTCAAAAAACTGCAGCCTCGCATTGCCCTAGAAGCGATTGACTCTGACGTCATCAAAACCTATGTTCGCACTGGTTTGGGCATTGGTATCGTGGCAGAAATGGCGGTCAACCTAGGCGAAGGATCGGGCATGGGGCAAGAGTCCAACCAAGATTTGGCCGTTATTCCAGTGGGACATTTGTTTGGTCACAACGTAGCGCGGGTTGCCTTTAAGCGCAGCGCCTACCTGCGCAATTTTGTGTATAAATTCGCGGAATTGCTGAGCGACCGTCTCAGCCGTGATTTGATTATTCAAGCCATGGCAGGAAACGGTGAAGATTTCTCCATGTAATTTCCTCTCTGTTTTTTATCGCTTTCTCTTTACCGCTATATTGCTATGACCGCTTTAACCGCACGCACCCCCCCTGTTAAAACCAAGCTCCCAGCTGTAGGCACCACGATTTTCACCGTCATGTCCGCCCTGGCCGCTGAACACAAGGCCGTCAATTTAGGTCAAGGTTTCCCAGATTTTGACTGTGACCCCAAACTCGTTCAAGCCGTGAATCAGGCGATGACTGCTGGTTTGAATCAATACCCACCCATGACCGGAGTCGGCGTATTGCGTGAAGCTGTCGCTACAAAAATTGCAGCGTTGCATGGCAGAAGTTATAACTCGGTCGGTGAAATCACCATCACGGCAGGTGCGACACAATCTATCATCACGGCGATATTGGCCATCGTTCATCCTGGCGATGAAGTCATCGTTTTAGAGCCTTGCTATGACAGCTATGTGCCAAATATTGAGCTGGCTGGCGGTGTCGTTGTACGTGTTCCTTTAACCCCTGGCACATTCAGACCCGATTTCGACAAAATCAGTGCGGCCATCACCTCAAAAACACGCGCCATTATTATCAATTCCCCGCACAACCCCAGCGCCACGATTTGGAGCAAAGCGGATATGCTGAAGCTGCAAGAAGTGTTGGCACCAACGGATGTACTGCTGATTAGTGATGAAGTTTACGAGCACATGGTCTATGACGGCCAAGAACACCAAAGTGCTGCACGCTTCCCTGGTCTAGCCGCACGTGCTTTTATCGTTTCAAGTTTTGGTAAAACCTACCATGTGACGGGTTGGAAAGTGGGCTTCGTCGCTGCACCAGCCGCGTTAACCGCTGAGTTTCGCAAAGTCCACCAATTCAACGTCTTTACCGTGAACACGCCCGTGCAATACGGTTTGGCCAGCTACATGGCAGACGCGCAACCTTATTTGACTCTGCCAGCGTTTTATCAGCGCAAGCGTGATTTATTCAAAACGGGGCTAGCAAATACTAAGCTCAAGATTTTGCCAACAACTGGTAGTTATTTCCAGTGTGTAGATATATCGGATGTGAGCGATTTAACAGAGGCCGAGTTCTGTAAATGGTTAACCACAGAAATCGGCGTTGCCGCCATTCCGTTATCCGCTTTTTACGGTAGCGGATTTGACCAACGCATTGTCCGTTTTTGCTTTGCCAAGAAAGACGAAACTTTAAATTTAGCTTTAGAAAAGCTAAAGCAACTCTGATAAAAGAAAAGCCCCGTAAACATAACGTTTACGGGGCTTAAATTTGGTGGGACCTGCGGGGGTCGAACCCACGACAAACGGATTAAAAGTCCGCTGCTCTACCAACTGAGCTAAGGTCCCATTTAAGTTTTGCAGTTTACTTGCGTTTACTGCAGCACAGCCTCAAATTATAGCGTTATTTTCGGCACTTTATGGCGGATTTAAAATTACTCAGCTAAATTTGCTAATTTATCCAATGCCCAGCCAGCAGCACATTGGCCAAACGTGGCGGTTACGCTCACAACGGAGCCGTAACCATGACAATTTAAGGTGTTGTCTGCTGACTCAGCTGAACCTGCATCGATAGTTTTGCTAGGTTGTTTGACAGCTTCTCTGCTAAAAATGCAGTCCACGCCGATTTTTCGACCTTCTTTAGGTGCCGCATGCTCTTTGCGCAAGCGATAGCGCAGCTGTGCTAATAAGGGGTCATGCGTGGTTTTAGACAAGTCATCAATATCTACCAAATGCGCTAAGCGCTTACCCCCCGCTGCACCCACTGAAATAAAAAGCGTTTTGGCGGCTTTTTGTCGTACTGCCCAAGCTGCCATCGCCACTTTGGCGTGAACTTGATCACAAGCATCAATAACAACGTCCACCTCATCGGGGACAAGTGACGACCAGTTTTCAGGTGTCACAAAATCATCCATGCATGTGACAACGCATTCAGGATTAATCGTAGCAATACGCTCTCTCATGGCCGCAATTTTTGATTGCCCCAGCGTTTTTTGTGTCGCGTGTACTTGGCGGTTGATATTGGATTCGGACACATGGTCCATATCCACCATGGTGATACGCCCTACCCCACTACGAGCCAAGGCCTCTACAGCCCAAGAGCCGACCCCACCAATGCCGACAACCATAATGTGCGAACCACGAATGTGGCTTGCGCCCACAGCACCGTAAAGACGGTCTAAACCGCCAAACCGACGAGCGGCATCAAAATCAACGGCTTCTGTATTCAAGGAACAGCGTACAGATTACTTGAGTGTACGCAGACGCTCAACACCCGCAAATGCTGCTTCTGACTTTGGATAGGTTTTCATCAAATCTTCCAACGTTTTCTTGGCACTTTTTGAATCTTTCATCTCAAGTTGACAATTGGCAATCGACAACATCGCTTCAGGTGAGCGCACATGGTCTGGATTTTTTGAGATCATGCTGCGAAAGTTGATGATCGCCTCTTTGTAATCACGGTTGGAATATTGCGCGTTACCAAGCCAATACAGTGCTGAAGGTGCATAGCCGCTGCTAGGATAGCGCTGGATGAAGTCAAAGAATGCTTTTTGTGACTTGACAAAATCGCCCGCTCGGAACAGCGCAAATGCAGCGTCAAAATCACGTTTTTCAGCAGGGTCTGCCATGAACTCACGGCCATCCAGCGTGACTTTGATGGGATCTAATTTGGTTAACTTTTGCTCAACCGCTTGTGAACGTTGTTCAACAGCTTGCAGTTTTTGCTCCGAAGCTTGAAGCATATCCTTCTGGCGAATTTGCATGTCTGCCAAATTTCTAGCTAGAACTTCGTTGTCACCTCTCAACTGAGAAATATCAGCTTTTTGTCTGTCAATTTGATTTTGCAGCTCAAACATGCTCTTGCGCAGTTGTGCAATTTCTTCGGTACTTCTTTGTTGTGCGGCTGTTAAATTGTTATTTACAGTCGCATTCAAACTTGAGATTTGCTGGCGCAAGTCCAAAATGGCTTTACGCGCTTCATCGTCGTCAAAAATGCCGGCGTGTGCGGCAAGCGACATCAGTAAAAAGCTAACAGCGGCAACGGACCGAGTTGCTGGGCGAAGGTTTGAAAGAAAACGCATGAAATTCCTGATTAATTCCAGATTAGGGTCTCAGCGGTAGCTGATTTCAGCACGGCGGTTTTTAGCGGCAGCAGTATCATCACCCCCCAAATCAGCTGGTTTTTCTTTGCCAAAACTCACCGCTTCAATTTGACTTTCGTTCAGGCCAGACAGCGCCATGGCGCGGCGCACTGCTTCGGCACGCTTTTGCCCCAAAGCCAAGTTATATTCACGGCCGCCAGAGGAGTCGGTGTGACCCTCAACTGAAATTTTGGTTGTTTTGCGACTAGCCAAAAACTGCACATGCGCATTGATAACGCTAGCATATTCTGGCTTGACCAAGTAGCTATCGAAGTCAAAGTAAATGATCTTGCCAACATTGGCTGGACCACCATTGGCGCCACCGCCTGGGTTGCCTAAATCAACAGTCGTCACACCACCGTTGTTGCCTTGGCCATTATTGGCACCACTGCCAGCGCCGCCACCCATTGTTGAGATACCAGTTTTGTCTTCGACAGGGACATCCAGTTTGACACCACTAGAACAGCCGGCCAAAGTAACGGCAAGTACAACAGCGAGTGTTGTTGCCGAGAAAAAAGATTTGAGTTGCTTCATGTTTTTCTTTCTAAAAATAGTTATATGTATCAATACTTTGCTATCACTATCAATTACTCATCGGCGCCCAAGCTGGCTCTCGAATATCACCGCCACCACCGCCTAGTTTTGCTTTAACACGCCCATCCACGGTAGTAGTCATTAATGCTTCTCTGCCTTGAAATTTCGTTGCATACACAATTAATTTGCTATTGGCTGCAAAACTGGGTTTTTCATCTGCATTTGTATCTGTGATAGCGTTGGCTACACCAGTAGTCAAATCCATTGTAAACAATTTATAACCGCCACCTGCACGCGAAATGTATGCCAACCATTTACCATCTGGGCTCAGTGTTGGTGAAATGTTGTAGTTGCCAGAAAAAGTAACCCGAGTAGCGCCCCCGCCAGATGCGCTCATTCTGTAGATTTGTGGTGCACCACCACGGTCGCTCATAAAGTAGATGCTCTTTCCATCTGCCGAGTATGTAGCTTCAGTATCAATACTTTCTGAGCGAGTTAACCTGGCAGGCTCGCCACCAGATGCGCTCACGGCATATATCTGTGAGTTTCCGTCACGACTCAAAGTAATTGCCAATGTACGACCATCGGGAGACCAGCTTGGTCCGCTGTTAGAACCTTTGAAGCCGGCAACCAAGCGGCGTGCTCTGGTATTCATGTCAAAGACCCAAACTTCTGGTTTACGCGCTTCAAAAGAAACATAGGCCAGCTGTCCTCCATTGGGAGACCAAGCGGGGGAGATGATCGGCTCTGTGTTGGTCAATTGAGCTATCGCATTTTCACCATCGGCATCCGCCGTCCATAGCGTGTAACGCGTACCAGCTTTGGTAACGTAAGCAATTTTTGTAGAAAAAACGCCCTTTTCACCCGTGAGTTTTTCGTAAATATAGTCGGATACTTTATGGGCAGCCAATCGCAAATTCGGCGCTGTGACCACATGGCTTGCACCACCTAAGTTGGATCCTTTAACAACGTCCCACAGTCTGAAACGAATATCGTACCGTCCATCAGCCAGACGCGTGACACTGCCTGCGGCCATAGCATCAACCGCTTTTTGTCGAAATGCTGACATATCTGGCTGTGTGTTTTCGTCCATAGCAACTGCACCAGCGTCAATCGTTCGAAACTGGCCACTGCGTTCTAAATCTGCCGCCACAATGGCGCTGATTTTTTGGGTACTGACCGCCTCACCTTTGAAAGCGGCGATCGAAATTGGCACTTGCGTTAAACCTACGCCAGATACATCAACCCGAAACTGTGCAGTCGCTGTTGATTGAAAAAACAATGCTGCTAAAAAAAACAATAAACCAGAAAATTTAAGGCTAAGGTGTGATGAATAAGTCGTCATTTATTTTTTAAATTTAAACAATACAGAGTGAAGTACTTACCAAACGCAGACTGCGCCTGCATGGTGCACACAGCGAAACCCAAAGCACCATCTAAAAATCCTAATCTCAAAAAATAC
>JAYSZH010000139.1:0-1460 GCA_043738155.1 Polaromonas sp.
TGCGACCATGAAACACCTCATCCTCAATGCTGATGACTTCGCTTTCAATGCCGCCGTGTCGCGCGGCATCGTTGCGTTGGCGCAAAAAGGACGACTCACCGCGACCAGTGCCATGACTTTGTCGCCTCGCTGGGCGAACGATGCGCCCGCTTTGGCGGAGCTCAGGGGACAGATAGATGTGGGTTTGCATTTGGATTGGACCAGTCCATTTGCCATCCAAGCGGGACATGGGCGCGGCCTAAAGCGCGCCATGTTGTCAGCCGTTTTGGGCGGGTTTAGCAAAACCACGGCACGGCAGGTGGTTGAAAAGCAGCTCGACGCCTTTGAACGAGTCTGGCAAGCACCGCCCAGCCATATCGATGGGCATCAGCATGTGCACCAATTCAAAGGCATTCGTGATGCCTTGGTCGACATCATGGCCAAACGTTATAACGGCTTGCCGAGTGATCAAAAACCTTACTTGCGTATCTCAAAAGGCGCTTCTGGCTGGCTGAATGTGAAGGCCAATGTGATAGCGGCGTTAAATTCAAATGCTATTAAAAATATAGCTATAAAAGCAAGTGTTACGCCGGCTAGAGGCCTATTCGGCATCTATAATTTCGAGGGGTCCGAGGCTGATTTTGGCAGACTGATGGCGCGGTGGTTAAGCTCTGCACCCGATCACACCATCATCATGTGCCATCCCGCCCAAGGGGCTTTCGATGTGTTGGATGAAGACGACAGTATTGCTGCAGCACGGCAGCGGGAGTTTAACTATCTGGCGAGTGATGCTTTTTCGCAGGCTTTGGTGCAAGCCAACGTAAGTCTTAAAAGCTTGGAAAAATCAATACCTGTGGCATAGGTCAATTCCGATGGAATGCCCAAAAACGGCTTAATAAGTAGGTTTGCCCACCTGCCACAGCAAATCCAGACAACAAAGCCAGCCAAGATGGCCAAGCCAGCAAGCGCAAAGCCAAGCTGAAAACGATCTCATTGCAGACAAATCCCGCCACAGAAACCACGACAAAGCGCCGCAAACTCTGTTGAACTGAACTGGTGGTGTCGCTGAAGCTGAGGTTTCTATGCCCCATGAAACTGACAGAGAAGGCCACACAAAAGGCCAAAAAGTTGGCTATTTCGGGTAAAACGGATGGTAAAAAATGCTCAATCAAGAAAAAAACGGCCAAATGCGTGAGCCCTGCCGCTGCCGCAACACCGAAAAACCACAATCCTGAACTCATGACAAATCTAAACCGTTGCCCGTTCTGGAGCGCAGCAAATAAGTGGGACGCTGTTTGACCTCCTCATAAATACGCCCGACGTACTCGGCCAAAATGCCAATCGACAAGAGCTGAATGCCACTCAAAAACATCATCCCCACCACGATGGTGGCGTAACCCGGTGTGTCCGCGCCAAACCAAAAGTAATCAAAAACCACCCAAGCGCCATAGCCAAGAGCCGCCATTGACAGCAGTAGCCCA
>JAYSZH010000140.1:0-9282 GCA_043738155.1 Polaromonas sp.
GTGCATTTTCTGCTGCAAGTTTGGGCTCAAATTTATCGTCAAGAGAGATGAGTTCGATTTTTTGCCCGTTAATGCCACCTAAATCATTGATGCTGTTAAAGTAAATCATTGCACCATCGGTGGTTTCTTTGACTCCAGCACCTACTGGGCCAGTGAAGCCTGCAGTTTGACCAATCAAAATTTCTGATGCTGCGCTAAAGAAAAAAGTAGCACCGATCACAGTAATCAGGAATTTCGACAGCAATGTCCATTTTTTACTAGTATTCATACATTTTCATCCTTCATCTACATTGAAACTATATTTCATGATTAATACACAAAGAATGATGGCTTATGTTTAGGAAAACCCGTGCGTAGTATTACGCTTTAAGCATTCGCAATAATGCAGATGGCACTGAGTCGTTGCGCGGACAGAATTAGCTATGTTCAACTATTCAGCTATTAAACGCACATGAAAAATATTAAGTCAAGGCTCCTCGGCGCAGTGATATGCCTTACTGCTTATTCGGCGTTGGCGCAGTCGTATCCTAACAAAGTTATCAAACTTCAAGTGCCATTTGCCGCAGGTGGTACAACGGATATTATTGCTCGTGTGATTGCAGAGCCTTTGAGTCGTGCGCTTGGACAACCCGTAATTGTGGACAACAAAGCAGGCGCTGGCGGCGTAGTCGGCGCACTTGAAACAGCGCGCGCATTACCGGATGGGTATTCTCTAGCGATTGCTACCGTTTCAACGGTTGCAGCCAACCCAGCCATCAATCCTAAAATTCCCTATAACCCGATTTCCGACTTCACGCCCGTCGTCAATATAGCCGCTTCGCCCAATGTGATCGCAATCAACCCAAATTTTCCGGCTAAAGATTATAAAAATTTTCTTATTGAGCTAAAAAAAAATCCTAGCAAATATTCTTACTCATCGTCTGGCACGGGTGGTATTGGTCATTTGCAGATGGAGCTGTTTAAAAGCTTGAGTGATACCCAGATCACCCACGTGCCTTACAGAGGTGCAGGCCCTGCATTGAACGACACTGTGGCGGGGCAAGTGCCAATGATTTTTGACAATTTACCTTCCGCATTAAAGTTCATTACTTCTGGACAATTAGTACCTATTGTTGTCGCTGCACCACAACGTTTGGCACAATTGCCAAATGTACCAACATTCAAAGAAGTGGGTCTTGAAGAAGTTAACCGTATGGCTTTTTATGGCATCGTGGGGCCTAAAGGCTTACCGAAAGAGGTGGTCGATAAAATCAATGCAGCAGTACTAACAGCATTGAGTGACCCTGCTGTACGCAAGCGAATTGAAGAAACAGGCTCGCAAGTCATAGGCAACACACCCAATCAGTTTGCAGCTCAAATTAAAGCAGAGTACGAAGTTTATAAAACAGTCGTTGCGAAACAAAATCTGAAGATTGATTAGTAAATTAGTCAAATGAATTTACACAGTTAGAGCCATCATCCTAGGTCTAAAGAAATCAGCCGCGTATTTGCGATTTCAAAAAAACTTGTCAGAATAGGTCTTAGCATCTCAACATCTTGAATTGTATAGACTGTATTTAAATGGCATGCGTAATTTCATTAGCGTATTAACCCGTTTTAGTAATTCTCCTCCTACTCGTCGCGATGCTTTGTGGGCTACGCTACTCATTTTTGTAGTCATTACCGTCTACGTAAGTGGCAATTGGTCGGCAACTTTTGCGTTAAAAGGACAGGTTGAGTCGATTCAGCATTCAATTTCTATCAACGCATTGGGCTTGCTTTCAAATGCAGAAAAATTCAGTAGTTTGCCCTATACCGCTAGCTTACATCCTGATGTTTTGTCGATTTTGAAGGACGATAAGAACCAATCGGGAAAACAAGCCGTCAACGAGTATTTGGAAAGCATCAACGCGCAAGCAGGCTCTGATGCAATGTACCTCATGAATGTGGATGGTTTAACTATCGCCGCCAGCAACTGGAATAGTGGCCAAACTTTTGTCGGTAGGAATTACGCGAATCGTCCGTATTTTATAGATGCCTTACGTGGCAAACCAAGTGTTTTTTACGGTATCGGGCAAACCACGGGCATTCCGGGTTTGTTTTTAGCAACGCCTGTTATTGCAAATCGCGTGGTCATTGGGGTCGTGGTTATAAAGGTAAGTTTGCGCGATGTTGAAGACGCATGGGCAGGGCTAACTGCACCTATCATGGTGTCTGATGCTAAAGGCATTTTCTTTCTCGGCTCTGTCCCGCAATGGAAATTTCTGGCAAAGGAAGCACTAAGTGAAGAAGGTTTGCAATGGATGAGTCGACATAAGCAGTATGGTGATCGGAAAGAGTTTACACAAATCCCGTGGGTTGTTGAGCGATTAGAGGGCGGCTCAATTTACATCATTCATACAGCGCTAGAAGGCACTCCACATCGATATTTAGCCATTGATCACCTAATACCTGAACTCGGTTGGACTCTGACCGTCATGGCGGACTACCACGTGGTCATCTGGGCGCGAATGGTAGCTTGGATTCTTGGTGCGCTAATAGCTGGTTTATTGGTTTTCAGTATCTTGTATTGGCGGTTGCGAGAAAAACGCTTCCTGGAACAAAGCACAGCACGCCAGGAACTAGAGCTTCGAGTCATAGATCGCACGCAGGAGTTGCGTGAGGCACATGCTTTCCAGCAGGCCATGGGCGATTCGTTGGTCGTGGGGATGCGCGCACGTGATCTTCAGGGACGCATCATTTACGTCAACACTGCAATGTGCGAAATCACGGGTTACAGCGCCGATACCTTGATAGGCTGCTTGCCGCCCTATCCATATTGGCATCAAGATGATTTAGCAAGACATTGGATCGACAATGCAAACGCCATGAGTGGTCAGTCCGCACTGACTGGCTTCGAGTCTCGCATTAAACACCGTGACGGCCATGACGTACTTACGATGGTCTATACAGCGGCATTGGTTGACGCTACTGGCAAGCACAAAGGTTGGATGAGCTCTGTAGTTGACATCACTGAGCAGAAAAAAACTGAAGCTAAACAGCGTTTGCACGACACGCAATTGCAGCATACGGGCAGGCTTGCTAGTATGGGCGAGATGGTCTCGACCTTGGCACATGAGTTAAACCAGCCGCTCATGGCGCTGTGCAATTTCGCCAGCGCAGCCAATGCTTTTGCGAAACAAGGAAATAATGCGCTGTTGGTTGAAAGTTTGGGTGAAATCACAGTTCAAGCGCAACGCAGTGCCGATATTGTTAAACGCGTTCATGGGTTTGTCCGACCAGTTACGCTTGGCATAGAAATCTGCCAGTTAAATACCGTCGTCAGCAGTGTTTTAGCGATATTGAAATCTGAAATGAAACTGCAACACACTCAGATACGTAGCAATTTGCTGGAAAATTTGCCCTTTGTAAAGGGTGATTATGTGTTGCTTGAACAAGTCGTAGTCAACCTAATCATGAACGGTATGCAGGCCATGCAGCATTTGCCCTGCGAACAGCGTGTGATTGAGGTTGCAACACTGTGCTGCGATGAGATGGTCTGCATAAAAGTAAAAGATAACGGCATCGGGATTGCACCAAACATTGCTGCATCTTTGTTTGAACCATTTTTCACCACCAAGCGCGACGGCTTAGGACTTGGACTAAATATCTGTCGCACCATTGTGGAAAGTCACAAGGGACTATTGACTTTTGAAGATCAAAAACCAGCAGGCACAATATTTACACTTAAGTTAAACAGGTTGATATGAATACGTCCTCTTTGAGCCTGTATGTTGTTGACGACGACGAGGCAGTTCGTCAGTCTCTTGGCATGTTGTTTCTATCGCGCGGCTATGCGGTACAAGTGTTCGAATCAGGAGAGGCTTTTTTAGAGGCCAATTGTCAGCAGCAGTACGGTTGTGTTATTTTGGATTTGCGCTTAGATGGGATCAGTGGGTTACAGATTTTTGATCAACTACGTGCCCAAAATAGCGCGCTGGTAGTACTCTTTTTATCTGGTCATGGCGACATTCAACTGGCGGTGGATGCTGTGAAAAATGGTGCAATGGGTTGGTTAGAGAAGCCTTGCTCAGAAGTATTACTTCTTAAAAAGGTGGAACTGGCTCTCGTACAGGCGGGCAAGAATATGCAGTGGAAAGTTGAAAAAAAGAAGGCCACATCTTTATGGGAGCGATTAACGCCGCGCGAAAAGGAAATCTCTCGACTTGTTGCGGTTGGCAAAAGTAGCAAAGGTATTGCGAAAGAGCTGTCAAATATTGAGTATCGAACTGTAGAAACCCATCGCGCTAGAGTATTCTCAAAACTCGGCCTAATCAATAGTAATGAGTTAGATCGGTTTCTACGCACCTATGACTTTTGAGACTTGGTTAAAAGCATCGCATCGCCATAGCTGAAAAACCGATACTTTTGTGCAATCGCCTCGGCGTACAACGCCATGATGTGGGCATGGCCCGTAAAAGCGCTGACCAGCATCATGAGTGAGCTTTTGGGCAGGTGAAAGTTGGTGATCAGCGCGTCCACCACTTTGAAGTCGAAACCCGGCGTGATGAAGATATTGGTATCGCCTTGCATTTCACCAGTTTTTGCCCAGGTTTCCAGCGCCCGCACGCTGGTGGTGCCGACGGCGACGACTTTGCCGCCTCGGGCTTTACATTGCGTAATGGCGTCCAATGTGGATTGATCAATGCTGTAGCGCTCAAAATGCATGACGTGTTCGGCGATGTTTTCGGTTTTGACAGGTTGGAAGGTGCCCGCGCCCACATGCAGGGTGATGCTGGCGCGTGCTACGCCGCGTTTGTCCAGCGCGGCCAAGAGGGCTTCATCAAAATGCAAAGCTGCCGTGGGCGCTGCCACTGCACCGGGGTTTTTGGCGAAAACGGTCTGGTAGCGGCTGACGTCATCCGCCTCGTCGGTGTGGGTGATGTAGGGTGGCAGCGGTACGTGGCCGTGGGTGTCCATCAGTTTGTATGGGTCGTCGCCCGCGTCGTTGGACAGGACGAATCGGAACAATGCGCCGTCTTTTTCAGGCCAGCGCCCTAAGAGCGTGGCAGAAAATGCACCGCCCGCCATCCAGATCGTCTCACCCGGATGCGGTTTTTTGCTGACGCGCATGTGGGCGACGACCTGGTTGCCGGTCAAGACGCGCTCAATCAACAGTTCCACCTTGCCGCCCGAGGGTTTTTCGCCGAAAAGACGGGCTTTAACCACCTTGGTGTCGTTAAAAACCAGCAAATCGCCGGGATTCAGCAGATTTGGCAGATCGTGAAAGATGCGGTGTGCTGGATTAGAAGCAGTGCCATCCAGCAATTTCGAGCCGCTGCGCTCGGGGGCGGGGTGCTGGGCGATGAGTTCGGGGGGGAGGACGAAGTCAAAATCTGACAAAGTGAACTGAGAAGGGGAAATTTGAGCATTCATAGGGCAGAATTGTCCCATGTCCGAGGCGCCCACCCCACTAACCGCTCCAGCCGCTGCTAAAAAGAAGGTTAAACCTGCGCGAAAAGCCGTGGAAGCAGTTGCTACGGGTGCTGCAGACAAAAAAACGCATCTGCAAAAGTGCATTGCCAAACTGGGCCTGCACCGCGACATTGATCTCGCCCTGCACCTGCCGCTGCGCTACGAAGACGAAACTCGGCTCACCAAACTGCGCGATGCACGGGAGGGTGACACGGTGCAGATTGAGGGGGTGGTCACCAAATGTGAGATCACCTACCGCCCGCGCCGCCAGCTGTTGGTGACGGTTGACGATGGCTCGGACACCTGCACATTGCGGTTTTTCAGCTTTTACCCCTCGCAGCAAAAGGCGCTGGCGGTGGGCAATGTGATCCGAGCGCGGGGTGAGCTTAAAGGGGGAAGTTTGGGCGGCTTCCTGGGCTTCACCATGATGCACCCCAGTTTCAAAACGGCAGGCGGCGATTTGGCAACCGCGCTGACGCCGGTTTATCCCACGGTTGCGGGGCTACCGCAGGGTTATTTGCGCAAAGTGGTGCTGGGCGGGTTGGCGCGGGCAGATTTGAGTGAAACCATGCCTGCAGAGCTTCTTGCTATCATTTTTGATGATAATTTAAGTGCCAAAATTGGCGATCAGCCGGCGTATTTATTGCCTGAAGCGCTATCATTTTTGCATCATCCGACGCCCGATGTGTCGCTGACACAATTGGAAGATAGAACGCATCCTGCTTGGCAGCGGCTCAAAGCGGAGGAGCTGCTGGCGCAGCAGCTGTCGCAATTGCAGGCGAAGCGGGAGCGGGCGGCGTTGAGGGCACCGGTATTGGCAGAACGACAACACCTCCCCCCCGTTCGGACTGAGCCCTTCGACGGGCTCAGGACAGGCATTGTCGAAGTCTCCATGAACCCTTCGACAAGCTCAGGGCGAACGGTGATGGTTGAATCATCTCTTTACGACAAGCTGCTGGCCATCATCCCCTTCCAACTGACGGCTGCGCAAGAGCGCGTTTGCAGCGAAATTACCCAGGATCTAGCCCGCAACATCCCCATGCACCGCCTGCTGCAGGGCGATGTTGGCTCTGGCAAAACTGTGGTCGCCGCGCTGGCGGCGGCCAAATGCATAGATGCCGGCTGGCAATGCGCGCTGATGGCGCCTACCGAGATTTTGGCGGAACAACATTTTCGCAAGCTGATTGGCTGGCTGGAGCCGCTGGGCATCACCACCGCGTGGCTGACTGGCAGCCAAAAAACTAAGGAGCGGCGCGAGGCGCTGGCGCTGATTACCAGTGGCGAGGCGGCGCTGGTGGTCGGCACCCATGCGGTGATTCAAGACAAGGTGCAGTTCAAAAACTTGGCGTTGGCGATCATTGATGAGCAGCACCGTTTTGGCGTGGCACAACGGCTGGCGCTGCGATCCAAGATGGTGGCAGATACGAATCTAGAACCACACCTACTGATGATGACCGCCACCCCCATCCCCCGTACCTTGGCGATGAGCTATTACGCCGATCTGGACGTTTCCACCATCGACGAGTTGCCGCCCGGCCGCACCCCCATCGTCACCAAGGTGGTGAACGACGCGCGGCGCGACGAGGTGATTGAACGCATCCGCAGCCAGTTGAGCGAGGGGCGGCAAATCTACTGGGTTTGCCCGTTGATCGAAGAAAGCGAGGCACTGGATTTGACCAACGCCACTGAAACGCATCAGCAGCTGTGCGCTGCTTTGGGTGATGTGCAGCTGAAAGATGGCCAACCTATCATGGTCGGCCTGCTGCATTCGCGCATGCCGGTGGCCGAGAAAAAGGCGGTGATGTCGCTGTTCACCTCCGGTCACATGCAGGTTTTGGTGAGCACCACGGTGATCGAGGTCGGTGTGGACGTGCCCAACGCCAGTTTGATGGTGATTGAGCACGCCGAGCGCTTTGGGTTATCGCAATTGCATCAATTACGGGGACGTGTCGGGCGCGGGGCGGCGGCATCGGTCTGCGTCCTCTTGTATTCGACGGGAGACGCCCCCCGTTTGGGTGAAACCGCCCGGGCACGGCTCAAAGCCATGGTTGAAACCAACGACGGCTTTGAGATTGCGCGGCGTGATTTGGAAATTCGTGGTCCGGGCGAGTTTTTGGGGGCACGGCAGTCGGGTGCGGCGCTGTTGCGGTTTGCCGATCTGGCGACGGATACCGAGTTGTTGGAGGGGGCGCGGCAGTGCGCGCCGTTGATGCTGGACCAGTTTCCTGAGCTCGCACAAAAACACGTTCAGCGCTGGCTGGGGGGTAAGGCGGAGTATTTGAAGGCTTAATCCAAACTTCGTGCGTAAACCGCATCTAATTCGCACGTCAAGCCATCGTTCACTGGGTAAACTACAGCGACTCTCTTCTCTTAAATCTGCCATGTTCGACATTCTGGCCATCACAGGCCCTATTTACATCACCATCCTCATCGGGTATTTGACAACGCGGCAAGGTATTTTTGCCAAGACCGACATGCGGGTGTTTGGCAAATACGTGTTCAACTTGGCCTTGCCTGCCATGCTGTTCAATGCGGTGTCGCAGCGGAAAATCGGTGAAATTTTCAATGCCAATTACGTTTTGGTGTACTTGTTGGGCTCATTGCTGACATTGTTGTTGGGCTGGTGGTGGTGCCGACGTTTTGCAAAGATGGATAGTCTTAGCAGCTCGTTTTATGTCATGGGCATGACCTGCTCAAACAGTGGCTTTGTTGGGTTTCCGATTTTGGTACTCATCATGGCGCCTGTGGCTGGCGTGGCTTTGGCGATGAACATGATTGTTGAAAACTTCGTCATCATTCCCTTTTTATTAGCCTTGGCAGAGCGCAGTAAAAATAAATCTAGATCGTGGCTGCAGGCGGTCGCCGACTCTTTGGTGAAGTTAATCACCAACCCGTTGGTCATCGGTTTGGTATTGGGTAGTTTGGTGTCTCTAAGTGGTTGGCAACTGCCTGCAGCTATTTCGCGGGTGATTAACTTGTTCGCTTTATCGAGCAGTGCCTTGTCATTGTTCGTTATCGGAGGAACTTTGGTGGGTTTGCCGCTCAAGGGCTTGAGCCAGCGCGTTTTGCCGATTACAGTTGGTAAATTGTTGGTTCATCCCTTGGCTGTTTTTGCAGTCATGGCGGTTTTGACTTGGTTTGGATTGCCGCAGTTGGATGAGTCAACACGTACCGCCGCCCTGTTGATGTCCGCCATGCCGATGATGGGAACCTATATCGTACTGGCGCAGTTGTATGGCAAAGAAGATATCAGCGCTGCGGCATTGCTGGTAACGACGGTGGCTTCATTTTTCACGCTCAGCGCTTTGCTATGGGCACTTAAACATTCGATGCTATGACAAACCACATTTACAATTTTGCCGCAGCGCATGCCGTACTGCAGCGCCATGTTGACAGCCCGCTGCTACCCGGCGTCTCAACAGCTGTCATTAAAAAAGGACAGTTGATAGATAGCTTTTGCACGGGGTTTGCAGACATAGAACGTGGCGAAGCGCTGCGCCCAGACCACATACACCGTGCTTATTCCTGTACCAAGCTGATGACCAGTGTACTGGTGATGTTGCTGGTAGATCAAGGCTATTTTGCGCTGGATGATGCGGTGAAAAAGTGGATTCCAGCATTTGGACTGCTGCGCGTTTTGCGTGCGGGGGCCACAGAACTGGATGACACAGTTTCGTTGGAAACCGACATCACAATTCGCCATTTGCTGAGCCACCAAGCGGGCTTCAGCCACGGCGTATTTGACCCTGATACCTTGATTTACAGCGCTTATGCAGCTGCGGGCGTGCGCAAACCAGACAGCACCTTAAAGCAGTTGATGGACCAGATGGCAGCGTTACCACTGATTTA
>JAYSZH010000141.1:0-9262 GCA_043738155.1 Polaromonas sp.
CTGCGAGCTGATAAAACAGCTTATCCGGTGCTACTGTCGAATGGCAATTTGGTAGAGCAAGGCGTTCTGCAAGGTGCCGAAAATGCAGGCCGACACTTCGCTAAATGGGTTGATCCACACAAAAAACCAGCGTATTTGTTCGCCTTGGTCGCTGGGCAGCTCGTTTGCCGCGAGCAAAGCATCACTTCACGTGCTGGCAACACACATTTGTTGCAGGTCTATGTGCGTCCGGGCGATTTAGAGAAAACCGAGCATGCGATGAACTCACTCATGGCCAGCGTGGCGTGGGACGAAGCACGCTTTGGTTTGAGCCTGGATTTGGAACGCTTCATGATTGTGGCGACCAGTGACTTCAACATGGGGGCGATGGAAAACAAAGGTCTCAACATCTTCAACACCAAATACGTACTGGCTAGCCAGGCCACGGCAACAGATGTGGATTTTGCAAATATTGAATCGGTCGTCGGGCACGAGTATTTCCACAACTGGACCGGCAACCGCATCACCTGCCGCGACTGGTTTCAGCTCTCACTCAAAGAGGGCTTGACCGTCTTCCGCGACCAAGAGTTTTCGCAAGACATGGCCGGTATTGCTTCAGCTCGCGCCGTCAAACGTATTGAAGATGTGCGCGGTTTGCGTGCGGCGCAGTTTGTGGAAGATGCAGGCCCGATGTCGCATCCCGTGCGGCCGGATCAGTACGTAGAAATCAGCAACTTCTATACCGCGACGATTTACGAAAAAGGCGCTGAAGTGGTGCGCATGATGCAAACCCTGGTCAGCACACCCGAATCTCCAACTGGGCAAGCGGGCTTTGCGAAGGGCATGAAACGCTACTTTGAACGCTTTGACGGTCAAGCGGTAACGTGCGACGACTTTGCTTTGGCGATAGCCTCTGCCAACCCCAACTCTGAGCTTGACCGCCATTTGCTGCAGTTCAAACACTGGTACAGCCAATCTGGCACACCACGCGTGCAAGCCAGCGGCGTGTATGACGCAGCAGAGCGCACCTACAGCCTCACATTCACACAGCATTTAAAAGCAGGTAACGAACCGTTTGTGATTCCGCTCACACTGGGTTTATTGAGCAGCGACGGTGCCGAATTGCCTTTGCAACTCAACGGTGAAATTTCAGCAACAACAGACAGCCGTACCATTGTGTTGATGCAGAGCAATCACACGGTGAGCTTTATCAACGTCGAAGTACAGCCTGTGCCATCGCTGCTGCGTGGCTTCAGTGCACCGATTATTTTGGACTATGCGTACACCGAAGCCGAGTTGCTGACTCTGTTAGCGCACGACACCGACCCGTTCAGCCGATGGGAAGCTGGGCAGCGTTTGGGTTTAAAAATTGCTATAAATTTAATAGCTAATAATTCAATAAATACGTTGGCTAGCATCGAAAATACTGCTGAAAACAACACATTAAATAACTATATCGAAGCGATGCGCAAGGTATTGCGTGACCCATCCTTAGACGCAGCATTCAAAGAGTTGGTGCTGACGCTGCCGTCAGAAAGCTACATTGCGGAACAACTCGACGTGGTTGACCCGCAACGCATCCATGCGGTTCGCCAAGAGCTTAAGTTGCAGATTGCCACTGCGCTACAAACTGATTGGCAATGGGCGTTTGAAGCGCATCACAACAACGGTGCGTACACGCCAGATGCCTACGCCAGCGGTCGTCGTGCTTTGGCAGGCATGGCCTTGGCGAATCTGTGCCTAGCATCCAAAACGCCGGGCGATTCCGTTTGGCCGGGTAAAGCCCTGCAACGTTTCCAAGACGCTGGCAATATGACGGACAGGTTCAATGCACTTAGCGCGCTCGTAAATGCTGGTCATGCTTTGGCTACGCCTGCCTTGGCTCAATTCCATGCCATGTTCAAAAATGAGCCCTTGGTGTTGGACAAATGGTTTGCTTTGCAAGCCGGTGCGCCAGACCAAGATGGCCATATTTTGCCCATCGTTCGTCAGTTGATGACTTTGCCCGATTTCAACATGAAGAACCCAAACCGCGCCCGCAGCGTTACCTTCAGCTACTGCAGTGCGAACCCTGGCGCTTTCCACCGCGCGGATGCAGCAGGCTATGTTTTTTGGAGCGACCGCGTGATGGAGCTAGACAGCTTCAACCCGCAAGTCGCTGCCCGTTTGGCGCGCGCTTTGGACCGCTGGAAAAAACTGGCTGAACCGTACCGCAGCGCAGCGCAAGCAGCCATTGCGCGCGTTGCGGCTAAAAAAGATTTGAGCAACGACACGCGGGAAGTGATTTCGCGGGCACTGGCGGATTAAATTGACGAATTAAGCCAAAAATCAACACGACTGAACTCACCATGAAACCACTGCACGATATCGCCTTATCCATGCTCGACTTGGTCGCCGTGCGCGATGGCGGCACAGTGGCGGATGCGTTGAAGATTGCACTTCACACCGCGCAGCATGCGGAATCGCTAGGTTTCAAACGCTACTGGGTGGCGGAGCACCACAACATGGCGGGCATTGCCAGCTCGGCCACTGCGGTGCTGGTAGGACATTTGGCAGGAGGCACGAAGACGATCCGTGTCGGCTCCGGCGGCATCATGTTGCCGAACCATGCACCTCTCGTTGTTGCGGAAGCGTTTGGTACTTTGGCTGAGTTGTATCCGAATCGAATAGATCTAGGTTTAGGCCGTGCACCAGGCACAGATCAAGCCACCATGCGGGCACTGCGACGTGACCGAGCAGAAGCGGAAAGTGATTTCCCACGCGATGTGGCCGAATTGCAGCATTTGTTGTCCGCCCCACAACCCGGCCAACGCTTGATTGCGATGCCAGGTGCTGGCACCAACGTGCCAATTTGGCTGCTGGGCTCTAGCTTGTTTTCAGCAAAATTAGCAGCTGAACGTGGTTTGCCTTATGCGTTTGCGTCGCACTTTGCACCGCGTTTGCTGCTGCAAGCTTTGGATGTGTATCGCTCGAATTTTCGCCCCTCCGAAACACTCGATGAACCTTATGTGGTGATTGGCTTACCGTTGATTGCTGCGCCCACAGATGACGAAGCGCAGTATCTGGCCAGCAGCACCTACCAGCGTGTTTTGGGTATTTTGACGGGAGATCGCCGTCGACTTCTGCCGCCGGTTGAAAACTACATGGCGCAGCGTCATCCACAAGAGCGTGCCGCGATTGATGACTTCTTGGCTTGCGCGGTTGTAGGTGGACCAGAAACCGTGAAGGCGGATTTAAGCGCCATGGCTAAAGCGACGCAAGCCGATGAATTCATGCTGGTCTGCGATGTTTTTGACCCTGCGTTACGATTGCGCTCGCTCGACATTGCCGCAGCTGCAATGAAAAGTGCTTAATTCTCTGTCAATGGCCTAGCCCGCAATTTATCAATCCTGCGGCCTTCCAGCGCCAGCACCTCAAACTCCCAGCCTTCGCAGGCAATGCGCTCGCCCACAACGGGTAATCGCCCGGACACAGACATCAGCAAACCACCCACCGTGTTGTAACGCCCTTTGTCTTCATCGGGAAGTTGTTTGATATCTAGCCGTGAGCGCAACTCCGCCAACGGCATCAAACCGTCTAACAGCCACGTGCCATCCTCATGGTGCGTTGCCCACGCGTCTACTTGTGCATTAGGACGCAGCTCGCCGGTGATGGCTTCCAACATGTCGCGTGGCGTCATCAAACCCTGCACTTCGCCATACTCGTCCACCACCATGACGATGCGTTCTGAACGTTGACGGAATTGCTCCAAAACCTCCATGCCGGTAAGAGTTTCCGGCACGAATGACGCAGGCGAGATCAATGAATCTAGCGTTTTTTCATGCGATTTGCTAGCTAGCAAAATCGCAACACTGATAACGCCAATGACGTGATCCAAATTTCCTCGACACACGGGATACCAAGAATGGCTCACTTTACCTTGCTGAGTGGTGTGCTCACCGATCTCTTGCAAAGCTTCAGCAACCGTCAATTGCGCACCCAGCCACGCAATATCCATGCGTGGAATCATCAGCGACGTGAGTGGCCTGTCATCAAGGTGAAACACATTGCGCACCATTTGGTGCTCATGCTCTTCGATCAAACCTGCGTCAACACCCTCTTCCAAGCTGGCGGTGATTTCCTCTTCTGTCACGCTGCGCACGGCGTGCACATCAAAACGAAGCAGTTTGAGAATGCCTTGTGTACACGCAGCCAACAGTTTCACAAAGGGTGCAGCCATAGTAGCGATGGCGTTCATAGGACGAGAAATTAGCCTTGCCACCGCTTCAGGGTGCAGTTGACCGATGCGCTTTGGCACAAGCTCACCAAATATCAAGGTGATAAACGTGATGACGACAACGACTATGGTTGTTGCCGCGACACCAGCAATTTTTGGCGTCGTGCCAAAGCTTTGCAAAAACAAAGATACGCCTTCCGAGAAAGCTGCTTCACCCACAATACCGTTCAACATGCCGATTGAGGTGATGCCGACTTGCACGGTTGATAGAAAATGCGTGGGTTGCTCCATCAAGGCCAGCGCCTTTGCAGCGCCTTTGTCTCCCGCCTCAGCCATGGCAGCAAGACGCGCTTTTTTACTGGCTGTCAAAGCCATTTCTGACATGGCAAACACGGCGTTGAACAGCGTCAAGACTAAAATCAAAAGTAAATCCACAACATTCAATCCATAAAATCTATACAAATAGATAATAACTGATGGCAAACTACCTGATTGGCGACCTGCAAGGCTGCGACAGCGCACTGGGGCGATTGATCGCAAAAATTGATTTCTCGCCTAGCCGCGATGTTTTGTTCTTTCTAGGCGATTTGGTCAACCGTGGGCCAGAATCATTGGCTGTTTTAGAACGCTTAATGCAGTATGACAACGCAGCGCGCTGCTTGCTTGGCAACCACGACCTGAACTTACTTGCCATCGCCCATGGCGTGCGGCAGCCGCACCGCAAAGACACCTTGACTGAGATTTTGCAATCGACCAAGTTGCCAGCCTTGATGCATTGGCTCAAACATCAAAACATGGCGATGCTGCATCAAGCACCTAAAAGCATCCAAAATAGTGATTTAATTATGGTTCACGCCGGCGTATTACCTAAATGGACTGCTATTGATACGATAGCATATGCGAACGAAATTGAAACCATTTTGCGTACGGCGTCTCCTGGCGAATTAGCTGAATTTCTGCGTGACATGTATGGTGATGAGCCTGCGGTGTGGCGCAATGATTTAACGGGGACGGCGCGACACCGCGTCATCATCAACGCGCTCACCCGCCTGCGTTTTTGCACATCAGATGGGCAGATGGAGTTTGCAACCAAAGACAGCGCAGACGCCGCACCTGTGGGTTATATGCCGTGGTTTGATGTGCCGAACCGTGCCACTAAAGACGTCACCGTCGCTTTTGGGCATTGGTCAACCTTGGGATGGCTTAGCCGAGCCAATGTGCTGGCGCTGGATGGTGGTTGCGTTTGGGGTGGCTGTTTGAACGCGCTGCGACTCGACGATGCAGGCTCAGAGAACCACGAATTGATTCATGTGGATTGTGAACAAGCACAAAAACCCAAGCTTAAATAAGCAACTTTAGTTGACTTCAGCGGTTTCTTGCGCAGGCACAGCCACTTCTGAGGCGGTTGGAACAGGCACCGCAATCGCCTTGAACAAAGCTGCAACACGCTTTTTAGAGCGAATATTGGCAGACTTGCCAGCGCGTGCTGGGCTAGTTTTGGCGGCGGCTTCCCATGAGGGCGTAACAGCTACCGTTGCACCATCAGCCGACGTTGCAACGGGTGCAGACTCGTAAGGCTTGTCGAAAAACGGATCGTGCGCTTTTGGTTTTGAACCTTTGAAAGCATAGCGTTCACCTTGGCTCTGCGCATCATCTCTCGCATTGCGGTCACGACTGCTGTTGCGGTTTGATCTGCTGCTACCTTCGCCATTGCCATCTGCGCCCCCATCGTCATTGCCGGAATACATGCGGCGGCCATCGTTGATACGGCCTTGTTTGCGGATGTCTGGCAGGTTCTCGGGGTACTCAATGCCTTCGAGTTCGATTTTGGTTTTGAGCAATTTCTCTAGATCAACCACCAAACGACCATCACTAGGTGCTACAAAGCTGATAGCAACGCCAGATGCACCAGCACGGCCTGTGCGACCAATGCGGTGCACATAGTCTTCGGCATTGAACGGCAAATCAAAGTTGAACACTGCTGGCACATCTTTGATGTCCAAGCCACGTGCTGCCACGTCGGTTGCGACCAATAAATCAACAGCACCAGATTTGAAGGCTTCCAGCGCTTTCAAACGCTCGTCTTGACTCTTGTCGCCATGCAAAGCGGTGGCTTTCAAACCAAACTTTTCTAAAGACCGTGCCAAACGTGCACAGCCCAGTTTGCTGTTCACAAACACAAAAGATTGCGTGATTTCTTTTTGCTTGAGCAGGGTGACCAAAGCATGCAATTTTTCGTCCGTTGGCGTGCTGAAAAAATGCTGCTTGACCGTTGATGCCGTCTGGTTTGGCCGCGCCACCTCGATGGTGACGGGGTTTTGCAGGTAGCTGCTAGACAGGCGTCTGATTTCTGGCGAAAACGTGGCGGAGAACAACAAGGTCGTGCGCTGCTTGGGCAAAAAACTCAAAATTCGCTCTAAATCGGGCAAAAAGCCGATGTCCAACATGCGGTCGGCTTCGTCCAGCACCACGTATTCAACTTGGTTGAGCACGCAGTTTTTGGCTTCAATGTGATCCAGCAAGCGGCCAGGGGTAGCGACCAAAATCTCGACACCAGCTTTCAACTCAATCGTTTGCGGCTTCATATCCATGCCGCCGAACACCACCGCACTGCGGATTTGCGTGTACTTGGCGTAGGCTTTGACTTGCTGGGCCACTTGGTCGGCCAGCTCGCGCGTTGGCAACAGCACCAAAGCGCGCACAGGGTGGCGTGCGGGTGAAGTGGAAGCGTTTTCGTGCTTCAGCATGCGCTGAATCAAAGGCAATGAGAAGGCAGCCGTTTTGCCCGTACCGGTTTGGGCAGCGCCCATCACGTCTCTGCCTTCCAAAACCACAGGAATCGCCTGCTCTTGGATGGGTGTCATGGTTTCGTAGCCCATGTCGGCTACGGCGCGTGCCAGCGACGGGGCCAGCGATAGTTGTGAAAAAGATGAGGTCATTTAGCCCTCTATTGTCGCATTTTGCGAGGCCTGACGTCAAAAAGGCAATTAACTAGATATTTATCCAGTTGATTGCCTTTAAATTAATCTGTTGCTTGCTTGCAGTATTTGGCTTACAAATCGCGCGGGGTAAAGGTATCGCAGCTCTTCACGCTACCGGTTTGCAGACCCACATTGAACCACTTGGTACGCTGGGCGCTGGTGCCGTGGGTGAAGCTGTCGGGGCGCACTTGACCGGTAGACTGACGCTGCAGCGCATCGTCACCAATCTTGGCTGCCGCGTTCATCGCCTCTTCCACGTCGCCTGTTTGCAAGATTTGACGCGTTTCGTTGGCCTTTTTCGCCCACAAACCCGCGTAGCAGTCAGCTTGCAACTCCACACGAACTGACAGAGCGTTGTTTTCACGCTCACCTAAACGGCGGCGCACTGCTTCGACCTTATCATGGACACCTAAAAGATTTTGAACATGATGACCAATCTCGTGGGCAACCACGTAAGCCTGCGCAAAATCACCCCCCGCACCGAGCTGGCGTTTCAGCGTGTCAAAAAACGCCAAATCGATGTAGACCTTTTGGTCACCCGGACAGTAAAACGGCCCCATCGCCGCCTGACCCGCGCCGCAAGGCGTAGGCGTAGAGCCACGGAAAAGCACGAGTTTAGGTGGGCTGTAGGTGGCGCCGCCTTTGGTGAACACGTCCTTCCATACGTCTTCAGTGTCCGCCAACACGACGGACACAAACTTGGCTTGCACGTCATTTGCAGGCGGTTTGGTCGCTGGACCCTGTACTTGAGCAGGAGAAGAGTCCATTCCACCCATTGTTTGAATAACAGTCAAGGGATTGATGCCAAAAATGCCCCAAGCTGCGAGTGCAATGATGATAGTTCCGATGCCAATTTTGCCACCGCCTAAGAATCCCCCACCACCGCCGCCGCTACCACGGCGGTCTTCGACGTTGTCAGATTCTCGGTTGCCTTCCCATTTCATAGTTGTGCTCCTGAATTCAAAATTAGTTATTTAGCCATGAATAGCTAAAGTGCAGATTGACTAATTATCAATGACTTTATTAAGCTTTAGGGAGAGTTACACCCGTTTGACCTTGGTATTTACCCCCTCGGTCTTTGTAGCTCGTCGTGCAAACTTCGTCCGCTTTGAAGAACAGCACCTGCGCACAGCCTTCGCCAGCGTAGATTTTGGCGGGCAACGGCGTGGTGTTGCTGAATTCCAGCGTGACAAAGCCCTCCCACTCCGGCTCAAACGGTGTCACGTTGACGATGATGCCGCAGCGCGCATAAGTGCTTTTGCCCAAGCAAACCGTCAAAATATTGCGCGGAATGCGGAAATACTCCATGGTCCGTGCCAGTGCAAAGCTGTTGGGAGGGATGATGCAGCTGTCGCCCTCAAAATCCACAAAGCTCTTTTCGTCGAAGTTCTTCGGGTCGACCACCGTGCTGTGGATATTGGTAAACACCTTGAACTCAGGCGCACAGCGGATGTCGTAGCCATAGCTGCTGGTGCCGTAACTGATGATCTTCTTCCCCTCCTTCTCCCGCACCTGCCCCGGCTCAAACGGCTCAATCATGCCGTGCTTCTGTGCGAGTTCGCGGATTTGGTGGTCAGCTAGGATGGACAAGGGAAACTCCAGTAAAAAATATCAGAACCATGGGATTAGGTTGATATTGTGCCGCATTGTGGTGGAGGCATTAAAATACGAAATTTGCTATTATATTTATAGCTACTTAGTCAATAAATACGCCGGCTAGATCCATATTTAAGGGGTAAAAATCACATTTCCAGTGATTTCACGCCACCAACTGCTGCGAAATCACCGTTTTCTCTATCAAGCGGTCATCACCCAAGACGATCATGGCGAAGAGGAGTTCGTCTAGGCTCTCGGCGCGGGTGGTGCGGCGTTCTAGCAAGGGGGTTGCTTGGGGGTTGAGGATGATGAAATCTGCCTCGCAGCCGACCGCCAAGTTACCGATGACGCCTTCTAAACCCAAGGCTTTGGCGGCGCCGGCGGTGTGCTGCCACCAGAGGTTTTGGGGGGAGAGGCTCATGCCTAGCTTGGGTTGACCGCCTTGGAACAGGGCGGTTTTGACGGTGGCTCGGCCTACGTAATAGGCGGC
>JAYSZH010000142.1:0-9260 GCA_043738155.1 Polaromonas sp.
GTGCAATGAGAATGACTGGCGCCGCTACGCCAATGCTGGCATAGTTTGGCAACAAGCCAACAATGAACGTTGACACACCCATGATCAAAATAGTCACCAAGAAGGTGTATTTACGACCAATCATGTCGCCTAAACGACCGAAAATCAAAGCACCAAATGGGCGAACAATAAAGCCAGCTGCAAAGGCAAGCAAAGAGAAGATGGTGCGCGATGCAGGATCCAAAGCTGAGAAAAACTGGTTACCAATAATGACCGCTAAAGTGCCATACAAGTAAAAGTCATACCATTCAAATACAGTTCCCAGTGATGAGGCAAAGATAACTTTCTTTTCCTCACCAGTCATGGGCTTGTTCGCTATTGCTGTTGCCATTGATGCGTCTCCTATAAATAAAAAAACTCACCCCGATTGAGGTGACAACTGAATATCTGCGAAACGACTGACCGGATTCTGACAAAGTGTGACAAAAGTCCATTTAAAGCTAAGGGTAATCCCTTGGATTTAAAGGAATTTTTTGATTTTGCTCAAATTTATTTTGAAAGCCGTGCTGTACCAACAGGTATTTTTGAAACATCGTCCCAATCCGAAGCCGCGAACCATGAATTTTGTTTCAAATATTCAGCCAACATAGGCAATGCATCCAAACCAAAAAACAGCTTGCCATTCACTTCTAGCGTTGGCACACCAAAAACGCCTTGTTTGATTGCAAGCTCGGTATGCGTTTTCAATAAATTCTTTACTATCGCTGCATCAGGGTCTAAAGCCGGTTTCAGCATTCCTTTTAATGCCTGCAAACGCTGCTCGTCTTCAGCATCATGTCCGCCGTGCCAAACATGGTGAAACAACTTCTCCACGATGTAGCGATTGGGCAATCCTTCTGAGTTGCAGGCGACAGCCAAGCGCAGCAAGGTCAACGGATTGAAGGGGTGTTTAGCGGGCATCTGCATGTCTATACCCATCTCGTGAGCCAACCACAGCACCTGCCGATAAGTCCACTCACGCTTAGGTGGAATTTCAGCCGGCCCCAGCTGACCATGATGTTTTAGCATGCCTGCAAACAAAACGGGTTTGTAAGTCACTTCATGACTCAAACCCTGCAAAGCCTGCGGCAGACGCTCAAATGCCAAATATGCATAGGGAGAAATCACGTCGAAGTAAAAAGTAATGTGCTTCATTATGATTTATCTAGCTCGTTGGCAATCGCATTGGATTTCTTTACCTCATTTTTTCGCAATTCAATCAAAGCCCAAACCTCTTTTTTCGACTCATCAGTATCCGAGCTCCAAGCAACGATTTCATCTAGAGTACGCCAACAACCAATACACAACCTAGATTTTGAATCTATTTTGCAAACACCGTTACAAGGTGAATAAACGTTCATAATTTATACTAAATATGTATACAGCCAGTGTATTTATTGACTTCATAGCTATAGATTGTCTAGCTACTACAGTCTATTATCAAGCTATTCTTTTGCCCAATAACGCTTTGGCAGCGTGTGAATTGGTCGGTCGTTGCAGATAATCACTGATAAATTGACCCGCATCGATCAATGCATCCAGATCAATGCCAGTATCAATACCCATGCCGTGCAGCATGTAAACCACGTCTTCAGTCGCTACATTTCCTGTAGCGCCTTTGGCATACGGGCAGCCGCCTAAACCTGCAATTGAAGTGTCAAACTGCCAGACACCCATTTCCAAACAGCGTAAAGTATTGCTCAAAGCTTGCCCATAGGTATCGTGAAAATGACCGGACACATCATTGATGTCATACACCTGCAATGCGGCTTGAATAGCGCGTTGAACCTTGATGGGTGTTCCAACACCAATCGTGTCTGCCACACCAACGTGTTGCACACCAATATCGCGCATCAGCTCAGCCACTTTGGTGACTTTATCGGGTGCGACGTCGCCCTCATATGGGCAACCCACCGCGCATGAAATAGCGCCACGCACTGAAATGTGTTTTTCTTTAGCGGCAGCGACCACGGGACGAAATCGCTCAATACTTTCTTCGATACTGCAGTTGATATTCCGCTGACTGAATGCCTCACTCGCTGCAGCAAACACCACAATTTCTTGCGGCCATAGCGTTTTATCTGCAGCAACAGCGGCATTGAAGCCTTGCAAATTCGGTGTCAGCACAGAATACCGCACGATATTTTTACGGTTGATACCCGCCATCACGGCAGCGTTATCCGCCATTTGCGGCACCCATTTGGGGGATACATAGCTTGTAACTTCAATTTCAGTCAGCCCAGCAGCTTGCAAGCGGTGCACAAGTTCTATTTTTACTTCTACTGGCACCGTTTGCTTTTCGTTTTGCAGTCCGTCGCGAGGGCCAACTTCAACAATCTTGACGTAATTTGGCAGACTCATAAGGCAGCTCCCAATTTCAACAATTCAGCACCTTCAACCACTTGATCACCCGGTTGATACAACAACTCTTGCACCACGCCGTCTGTAGGAGAGGCAATCGTATGTTCCATCTTCATCGCATCCATGACCGCCAGCGCCTGCCCTTTCACGACCTTATCTCCAACATTGACAGCGAACGACACCACTTTACCTGGCATCGGTGCGGTTAATCTTCCGCCCTCTTCGTGTGTTTCACCTGCATGTTCAAGCAAGTCAATTGCTATGATTTGCGTAGCGCCTTTGGCAGTAAATATGCTGACTACATCATTATTTTTGTATGTTTTAACAATGATACGCTGTTTCAGAAAGCTGATATCAAAACCAGCTTCGGTGTTTAGATAGCTTAAAGCACCTGAAGTGTCACCCACCGACAGATGCAAAGCGCCGTCATGCAAATAACGCAATTGTGCGATAAGCTTTTCACCATGAAACTCAAATTCAAACGTTCTTTCATGAATACCATGTGACTGCCAGCCATCACTTTTACTCCAAGGATCTGTCCACGCAGCCGTAGTTTTTGATCCGGATCGCTCAGACTCTGTGTGTGATGTATAGGCAATTGCAGCAGCGACTGCCAACGCAGCACCCACAGGCTCCTGGTTAAACAACACCGCCTCCTCACGGGGTATCAAGCCTGTATCCAGATTCGCCTGCGCAAAAGAGTCGCTGCGCACCACGTAGCGTAAAAACTGCACATTGGTGTTCAAACCCACAATATGTGTCTTGGACAGCGCTTCATCCATTCGTGCCAAGGCCTGCTCGCGGGTCGCGCCATGCACGATCAGCTTGGCTATCATCGAGTCGTAGTAAGGTGAAATCGTATCGCCTTCTCGCACACCAGAGTCAACCCGTACATTGACAGCTGTGTTGCCACCAGCGGTCCGCTCGAAAGTGACGTGATCGGGCAAACCATACACCTTCAACTGCCCTGTCGCCGGCAAAAACTGATTGTCCGGGTTTTCCGCGCATATCCGCGCTTCAATGGCATGACCACTGATGCGCAGTTGCTCTTGTTTGATAGGCAAGGGTTCGCCACTGGCGACTAGGAGCTGCCATTCCACCAAATCTAAACCTGTGATCGCCTCAGTCACTGGATGCTCGACCTGCAAGCGCGTATTCATCTCCATGAAAAAGAAATTCATATCACCGTTGGGCTGCTGTTCAACAATGAATTCCACCGTGCCCGCACCTACGTAATTCACCGCGCGCGCAGCCGCCACCGCTGTGGCGCCCATTTGCTGACGCATCGTCTCTGACAAACCCGGCGCAGGCGCTTCTTCTAAGACTTTTTGATGCCGACGCTGTACTGAGCAATCGCGCTCAAACAAATACACATAGTTGCCTTGCGTGTCGCCAAACACCTGGATTTCAATATGCCGTGGGCGCTGCACGTACTTTTCGATCAGCACCGCATCGTCACCAAAACTGTTGATGGCCTCGCGTTTGCAGGAAGCCAAAGCTGCTGCAAAGTCCGCCGATTTTTCAACAATCCGCATGCCTTTGCCGCCACCGCCCGCGCTGGCTTTGATGAGTGCCGGATAGCCTATGCTGTCCGCCTGCCCCTGCAGGAACGCAGGGTCTTGGTTCGCTCCGTGATAGCCCGGCACCAAGGGAACGCCGGCTTTTCCCATCAACTGCTTGGACTCAGCCTTCAGCCCCATCGCCTGGATCGCACTGGCCGGTGGCCCAATAAACACCAAGCCTGCAGCTTGGCAAGCCGTCGCAAACGTGTCGTTTTCGCTCAAAAAGCCATAGCCGGGGTGAATGGCCTGTGCTCCCGTCGCTAGTGCAGTTTCAATGATTTTTTCCCAGCGCAGATAGCTCTCTTTGGGCGGACTGGCGCCGATGTAAACAGCCTCATCGCAACTCGCAACATGTTTGGCGTTCGCGTCTGCATCTGAATAGACAGCAACGGTTTTAATACCCATCCTAGAACACGTCGCAGCGACTCTGCATGCGATTTCGCCACGGTTGGCGATGAGAATTTTTTTAAACATAGTTAATTTTTAAGGGATCATTTCAGGGGTATTTTCAAGGTGTCATGGCCAAATCATCATTGCTAAACCAGCCACTCATCTTGCGCCAAATGGCTTTTAGGTATTTCACCAAAACAACCAACAACCAAATACTCAAAATCAAGACAATGGCCAAAGTGATGCCAAATGCGATGGGGTGATTTGTCGCCAACCACATCATGCCCATGACAGCGCCATCTTCCACCAAGCTCACAGCGATATTGCTGAATGGCTCGGGTGACGTGTTTACAGCGGCACGCGTGCTGGCCTTGGTTGCAAACGATGTGGCAGCCAAAGCACCACCCAGCAAACCCGCGACTGAACCCATGGTGGCACTGTCAGCACCAAACACGCCAGCGGCCAAGGCTGCGCCCGCAGGCACACGAATGACGGAATGCACCATGTCCCACAGAGAATCTACACCCGGTATTTTGTCTGCAAAGAATTCAACAAACAACATGAACCCACTGCCCGCCAACATCGCTGGATGCTGCAACACATGTAATCCTGATGGCAGCGGCAACCAACCCAGCATACCCGCAAGCCCAGTGATAAAAACCACCAAATACAAACGGATACCGCTCGCCCACCCCAACGCAGCCGCCAGAGCCATCAATTGCGCGATGTCCATCGTTTTGGTGTTAGATGCCAATACGCCACCTGCTGCCGTACCGACAGTGCCAGTCATACCTAGCAAGCTGTTCCAAATTGCGATCAAAGTATCCATATTTACCTTTGAATCATTTAATTGAGAAGGTTACATCCTGAATACACCAAACTTTGTCTCAGGTATGGGCGCATTCATCGCAGCACTCAAACCCAGCGCCAAAACACGGCGCGTATCAGCCGGGTCAATCACGCCGTCGTCCCATACACGTGCGGTGGCGAAATAAGGATGACCTTGCACCTCATATTGTTCTTTGATAGGTGCTTTGAACGCATTTTCCTCCTCGGCGCTCCATGAACCACCTTTGGCTTCAATACCGTCACGTTTCACCGTCGCCAGCACGCTGGCAGCTTGCTCGCCGCCCATGACGCTGATACGTGCATTCGGCCACATCCACAGAAAACGTGGCGAATAGGCCCGGCCGCACATGCCGTAGTTGCCCGCACCAAAACTGCCGCCGATGATGATGGTGAACTTGGGCACGGCGGCGGTGGCGACGGCGGTGACCATCTTGGCCCCATTGCGGGCGATGCCTTCGTTTTCGTACTTGCGACCGACCATGAAGCCGGTGATATTCTGCAAAAACACCAAGGGGATTTTGCGTTGACAGCACAGTTCAATGAAATGCGCACCTTTGAGCGCTGATTCACTGAACAAAATGCCGTTGTTGGCAATGATGCCGACGGGCATGCCTTCAATCCGCGCAAAACCGCAGATCAGGGTTGCGCCAAACCGTGCCTTGAACTCGTCAAACTCGCTGCCGTCCACCACGCGGGCGATGATTTCCCGCACATCAAAGGGTTTGCGGGTATCTGTGGGGATCACACCATACAGCTCTGACGCTGCATATTTAGGAGCTATTGAGGCATGTAAATCGCCGGCTAGATGCTTCTTTTTATTCAAATTCTTGATGGATTGGCGGACAATGGCCAGCGCATGCATGTCGTTTTGCGCCAAATGGTCAGCCACGCCTGAAAGCCGCGTGTGGACATCACCTCCACCTAAATCTTCAGCGCTAACGACTTCACCTGTCGCCGCTTTGACCAAGGGCGGACCACCCAAAAAGATGGTGCCCTGATTTTTGACGATGATAGCCTCGTCGCTCATGGCCGGTACATACGCACCGCCCGCTGTGCAACTGCCCATGACCACCGCGATTTGGGCGATGCCCTCGGCACTCATATTGGCCTGGTTGAAGAAGATGCGGCCAAAATGGTCGCGGTCGGGGAACACCTCGTCCTGGTTCGGCAGATTCGCCCCACCTGAATCGACCAGATAGATGCACGGCAGCTTGTTTTGCTGCGCAATCTCCTGCGCACGCAGGTGTTTTTTGACGGTGAGCGGGTAGTAGGTACCGCCTTTGACGGTGGCGTCGTTGCACACAACCATGCAATCACCCCCGCTGATGCGGCCAATACCGGCAATCACACCGGCGCACGGGGCGCTGTCGGTGCCGTCTTTGTCGGGGTACATGCCGTAGGCGGCCAGCGGGCTGAGTTCCAAAAACGGTGTGCCGGGGTCCAACAGCATCTGCACTCTGTCTCGCGGCAGCAATTTGCCACGCGCAGTGTGCCTGGCTCGCGCCACATCGCCACCGCCCAAGGCTGCTTTGTCGACTTTGACGTTCAAATCATCAACCAAAGCCCGCATCGCGGCGGCATTGGCTACAAAATCGGCGGAACGGGCGTTGAGTTTGGTTTCCAGGACGGGCATGGTGGGTTCGCGCTGTTTAGGTTACTAATTTTTTTTAACTTCAATTTGATTGACGTTTACGTAAACGTCAATCAAATATGGATTGTGCCATCTTTTGGCTCAACAGGCTAGGCAAATGCAGCATATCCGTGAACGTGTGGCTCGCACCTGCCGCCAACAAAGCCGCATGTTCGGTGGTTTGGAGATGCTGCGGCGCATAGCCAAACACCATACAACCCGCCGCTACGCCAGCCATGACGCCCGTCACCGTGTCCTCAACCACTGCGCAGCGGCTGGGGTGGACGCCGACGGCAGCAGCTGCAGCCAGATACACATCTGGCGCGGGTTTGGAACGCGGCATTTCGTGTCCGCTAAAGATGCGGCCTTCGAAATAGGGCATCAAATCGACTTTGGCGAGCTGTAATTCAACCTTGAACCTATCCGCACCGGAGGCGCAGGCGATGCGACCGTCAAAATTCAAGTGAATTTGCTCAATGGCGGCGTGAATGTTAGGAATTGCCTTCAGATGCTCTTCTAAAGCAGCGTTGCGCCGTGCCCGAAAACTTTGCATCCAGGTTTCAGTTAAGGGTTTGCCTGTGTTGGCCTCAATCGCCAGCTTTTCATCCATCACAGCTTTGCCGACAAAATGCTGAAAACAGGCTTCAGGCGTCAGCTTCCAGCCTTGCTCTTCCAACATATCCCGCAGCAAGCCGTTGGTGATGGGTTCGCTGTCGACCAAAACGCCATCACAGTCAAACAAAACCGCGTCAAATTTACTATACATTTTTTACTATAAATTTAATAGCACTATAGGCAATAAATACGCCGGCTAGATTCATATTTAGATGATTTTTTAATGCATTTCACAAACTATCACCATCAACATAATACCAACAACCGTTTTCGCATAGAAAACGACTGCGCTCATGCAGGCGGATGGCTCGCCCCGTGCGGTCACGCTGCCGTGCGACAAAGGTGACCTCGGCATGCTCTGCGTCGATCAACGAGTGATTTTGAACCTGCAAACCCAGCCATTTGACGCCTGATTCAAAATCTAAAGTCGCTGGGCGATGGTTGACATGCCAAGTACTGAGTAAATAATCAGCTTTTTCAAGAACGAAAGCACTGTAGCGGGAGCGCATTAAACTTTCGGCATCAGACGCGATTGCGTCGCGATCCATGAACTGACCGCAACAGACCATGTAGGTCAAGGGCTGTTTTTTGGCGTCAAACCTGCCGCAGGGACATGGTTTGGTCATGTTTTGGTCATGTTTTGGTCATGTCCTAGCTTTGCGCGCTTCCAAAGTCTCAGTCGGAGCACCTGCGTTGACCCAAGCTTCGTAGCCGCCGTCGATGTGCGCCACATTGGTCATGCCCATGTCTTGCAAGGTTTTTGCGGCCAAGGCACTTCGCCAGCCCGCGCCGCAGAACAAAATGAATTCTTTATTTTCGTCAGCCCATATCTTCTTGTGGTACGGCGACTCAGGGTCTACCCAAAACTCCAGCATGCAGCGCGGAGCGTGGTAGCTGCCGGTGACAGTGCCGGCTTTCAACTCGCGCACATCGCGGATATCGACGATTTGCACGTTTGGATTCGAGCTTTTCGCAAGAACTTCAGCCACGGTGTAAGTTTTCACTTCGGCCATGGCTTGGTCAACTAAAACCCGAAATCCTTTGGTAATTGGCATCTTATTCTCCGTTTATAGGGTAAATTTAAACCAACGCACGGGTGATGATGATTTTCTGCACATCGCTGGTGCCTTCATAAATCTGGCACACCCGCACATCGCGGTAAATGCGCTCAACTGGGAAATCGCTCACATAACCATAGCCACCCAGCGTTTGGATCGCCACGCTGCACACCTTCTCGGCCATTTCACTGGCAAACAGCTTGGCCATGGCGGCTTCTTTCAGGCAAGGGCGACCCGCATCGCGTAAAGCAGCAGCGTGCCAAATCAACTGGCGCGCCGCTTCAATTTGCGTTGCGCAATCGGCCAACCTAAAGCCAACGGCTTGGTGGTTAAAAATCGCAGTGCCAAAGCTCTCACGTTGTTTGGCATAGTCCAAAGCGCACTCAAACGCGCTACGCGCCATACCCACACTTTGTGCCGCTATGCCGATGCGACCGCCTTCTAAAGCACCCAAAGCAATTTTGTAGCCTTCGCCCTCTTGCCCGATCAGGTTTTCGGCAGGGATGCGGCAGTTGTCAAAGTTGATTTGTGCGGTGTCGCTGCTGTGCTGGCCCAGTTTGTCCTCCAAACGTGCCACCACATAGCCGGGCGCGTTGGTGGGAACGATGAAGGCGCTCATGCCTTTTTTGCCTGCCCCTTTGTCCGTCATGGCAATCACAATGGCAACATCGCCATTTTTACCGCTGGTAATGAATTGTTTCACGCCGTTGATGATGTAACTGTCACCGATTTTTTTCGCTGTCGTCGCCAAGTTAGAAGCATCACTGCCCACATGCG
>JAYSZH010000143.1:0-26999 GCA_043738155.1 Polaromonas sp.
CTTTAAATCATCTTTTTCTAACATCTGCATGACTAAATCTTGCCCTTCTTCTTCAAAGTTCTGCTGCGAATCGCCCACGGTGCGCTCCAATTCCCCATCCGATGTCACCAGACCGCCCACCCGCACCCCCAGCAAACGCAGCCGTTTGTCCAGCGGAATACGTTTCAGGCACAGTCCTGCCGCTTGGCGTATGGTTTTGGGGTCGGCTGTATAAACTTCCAGCGTCTGATCGCGCGTCGCAGCTTTGAAGTCGTCGTAGCGCAGTTTGATGCCTATGGTTTTGCCCAAATAGCCTTTGCGCTGCAGGTCGCCAGCCAGTTTGTCACACAGCTCGGTAAAAATCGCACCCAGTTCGGCTTTGTCGCGCACGGCGTGCAAATCGCGGTCAAAGGTGGTCTCCCTGCTGATGGACACTGGCTCGCTGTTCAGCAAAATCGGGTTGTTATCCCGCCCCCAGCTCGCCCGATGCAGCCACGCTCCCGTGCTTTTGCCAAAGTTGGCGACCAGCCACGCTTCGTCCTTGGTCGCCAGCTCGCCTATGGTGGTGATGCCGTGGTTGATGAGCTTTTCATCCATCTTCGGGCCGACGCCGTTGATTTTGCGGCAGGTCAGCGGCCAGATGCTCGTTTGCAAATCTTCTTCTAAAACAACCGAAATACCATTGGGTTTGTTGAACTCACTGGCCATTTTGGCAAGCAGCTTGTTGGGCGCAACGCCCACGGAGCAGGTCAACCCCGTGCGCTCAAAAATTGTCTGCTGGATCAACTTCGCCAGCGCCCTGCCACCCTGCCGCTGCCCGCCCGGCACATCGGTGAAGTCGATATACACCTCATCCACCCCCCGGTTTTCCATCAGCGGGGTGAATTCAAGAATCGTCTCCTTGAACAGCCGTGAGAAATGCCGATACTGCTCAAAATCCACCGGCAACAAGATCGCCTCCGGGCACAGCTTGGCCGCCTTCATCAGCCCCATAGCCGACCCCACCCCAAACTGCCGCGCCGCATAAGTAGCCGTCGTAATCACCCCCCGCCCCGCATAATCCTTCAGCCGCGCAAAGGCCTCCACAGGAATGTCAGCCCGCGTCTGCCCCTCAGCCAGCAGCTCTATCGCCTCGTCTACTTTCCTACGCCCACCGCCGATGACAACCGGCAACCCCTTGAGCTGCGGATAACGCAGCAACTCCACAGATGCGTAGAAAGCATCCATGTCGAGGTGGGCGATTCGGCGGATTTTTGGGGTCATGAGTAAGTTATTATTACTCAGAATTTGCTATATATTTAGTAGCTGTTTAGGCAATAAATATGCTGGCTAGATGCTTAAATTGCATTCAAATATAAGCCATCAGAGCAGTGAGGCTCTACCAAAACTTGTACCAAGGCTTGCTCATGCTTTTAGTTTGAATTTCAATATGATGAACGGGAACTGTTTTGCTCCCCTCCACAAAGCCAAAAATGGCAATTTTGTATCCAATTTCTGCGCCTATATTTGCAGCACATTCGCGCACAATAAACGCTGTAGCCATCGCTGCCGATTGTGCTGCTTCTTTGAAGTTTAAGTTGTTTTCACTTGCTATATTCTGTGCAGTTTTTTGAAATAAACCAAGAGTTTCCAGCGCGTTAAGTTTGAATTCCTCTGGCTTTATCTGTTGCTGACTTAATGCGGCTTCATTCAAAGTTATTTGATGGTTTTGAAGGGATGCAGCAAGAATATTTATTAGTTCAGGACCTTGCTCGTTCGCTTCTTCGGACAAGATGACCGTTCCAGGAGTCATCTCCTTCATGTTAAAGCCAAACGATTGGAATAGAAGGTTTCCCGCAATACGCGCAGAGCAAATAATCGCTGTAGCAGAGTCGACAGCCCTACCATTTCCAAGCCCGCTGGCGACCATATCCACAAATGCGCCTGCGGCTTTATTCTGTCGTTCAATTAGTTGAGCCACTGAAATTCCCCATGTAAATAAGCTGAATATATAGCGAAAGCACAAATTAGCTCTAAAACAGACAACATAAATAGGGGTCAGAGTCCAATTTCGATGAGATATTACTGTCCGCCGAATGGCAAATTGTCCTGAATTGGAATCTGACCCCTATTTATTTACCTCTGCTGGTAGAAGCTTCACTCGACAGCCAGCCCTCAAATGAAGGCTCCTTCTTTCGCCCGGCGGGGCGAGAGAAGGCGGGGGATGAGAGTGGGGGAAACACGCCAGCTTGCGCAGCTACAAAACGCTATAAATATGATAGCTAATAAGGCAATAAATACGCTGGCTAGATGCCAATTTGGCACATAAAAATTGATTACATTAAATAATCAAAACGTCCCAGACAGCAAAATCCCCTTATCCACATTCTGGATATTCGTATGTCCACAAAATGCCATCGTGATATCCAGCTCTTTATGGATGATCTGCAGCGCCTTGGTTACACCCGCCTCGCCCATCGCCCCCAGCCCGTACACCATGGCGCGGCCGATGAGGACGCCTTTGGCGCCCAACGCCCAGGCTTTGAGCACGTCTTGTCCGGAGCGGATGCCGCCGTCCATCCAGACTTCGATCTGGTCGCCGACCGCCGCAACGATGGGCGGCAGCGCCTTGATGCTGGATTCCGCACCGTCGAGCTGTCGGCCACCGTGGTTGCTGACCACGATCGCATCTGCACCGCTTAAAACCGCCAGTTTGGCGTCTTCGACGTCCTGGATGCCCTTCAAAATCAGCTTGCCGCCCCATTGGGCTTTGACCCATTTGACGTCTTCCCACGACAGGCGCGGGTCAAACTGTTCATTCGTCCAAACTGCAAGCGAATTCATGTCGCTGACCTCTTTAACATGGCCGACCAGGTTGCCGAAGCTGCGGCGTTTGGTGCCGAGCATGCCGAAACACCAGCGCAGCTTGGTCGATAAATTGATGATGTTGGCAATGGTTGGACGCGGAGGCGCGGTCAGGCCGTTTTTCAGGTCTTTGTGGCGCTGGCCGATGACCTGAAGATCCAACGTCAGCACCAAAGCGCTGCATTTGGCGACTTTGCAGCGGTCTATCATGCGGGCCATGGCGTCGCGGTCGCGCATCATGTAAAGCTGGAACATGAAGGGTGCGGTGGTGTTGGCGGCGATGTCCTCGATGGAGCAGATGCTCATGGTTGACAAAATGAATGGGATGCCGAACTTCTCCGCCGCCTTGGCCGCTTTGATCTCGCCATCGGCGCTTTGCATGCCGGTCAAGCCGACGGGTGCGATGGCGACTGGCATTTTGGCGTCTACACCGACCATTTTGGTGGCTGTGGTGCGGTTTTCCATGTTCACCGCGACGCGCTGGCGCAGCTTGATGGTCTGAAAGTCGTCTGAATTGGCGCGGTAGGTGCTCTCTGTCCACGAGCCGGAGTCGGCGTAGTCGTAAAACATGCGGGGAACGCGCTTTTTGGCCAAGACGCGCAGGTCTTCTATGGTGGTGATGACGGTCATTAAATAATCTCCAGTTTTATCGTTCTAACGAGTGCACCATTGCTCTTCACACGGAATTCCATCTTTATCACCATCCATCTTAACGCCGGGGCAGTTCGCTAGAAAAAAATTGGCTTCCGCGCAGGACTTCATTTGCGAGCAATGTTTTCTCCCATCGCAACTGAAACTGCTTGGTGAATTAGATGCGGCAGGCGGGTTGGAAGTAGTTGGTGTAAATTTTTCAGAACTTGGAGAACTTTGAAAACTTTGAGGGTAGGCAGCCGTCTTTTCTTGGACAACAGCAGATTTCTCAACTGCTACGGCAGCAGCGGCCTCGCGTCTTTTTTTCTCTCCAGCGTTCAGTTCTTGGAGAGTAGGAGGCTTGCGAACTTGACCAACTGGACAGGGATCTTGCTGATAAGTGACGGTGCCGTTTACCTTGCATTTGTACATTTGCTGCGCATTGACGCTTGCGGCTATGAGGAAAAGACCCGTAGCCAATGCAACCCAAGTGAGAAATGATGAAATTTTGAGCATGCGCTTTTCCTAAATAGTCAACGAGTTTTATAAAAATAAACCATACTAGAGTTTAGACCGCACCCCCGCCCCGCGCACTTCAAGCTTGATTTCATCCAGCTTAACGCCTTTGGCATCGACCAGCTGCACCACATGGCGACCCGGCCACGGCAGCCATTTGGCGGTGTTGCCTTTGGCGAAGGGTTTGCCGTCCAGCAGCCAAGCGACGTTTTGACCTTCCGCCTGAAAACTGACCCGCTGGCGGTTGGGCGGGATGTCTGGGTCTAGTGCGATGATAGTGCCGGATACAGGAGATGTGATTCGTGCATTATTTATGACTGCAGCCGACGTATTTATTGCCTGAACAGCTATTTTATTGATAGCAAATTGTGGCTGCTCGGTGCCCGCCAAAAACCACTCCTGCCGCGCTGCTTCCACCATGGCCGAACTGTCTTGAAAAAACCGTGCCAGCGTTTGAACCAAATTCGCAGGTACTGACGGCGCTTTGCTGGGCTCGTTTTGATGCAAAAAATGCATCACTGCCGCCCACACGGGCGCTGCGCCTGTGGTGCCGCTCACGTCCCACATGGCCGCGCCGCTGGCGTTGCCCACCCAGACGCCCACGGTGTAGCGCTGCGAGTAGCCCACCGCCCAGTTGTCGCGCATGTCTTTGCTGGTGCCGGTTTTGACGGCGCTCCAAAACCGCGTGGACAGCACGCTGTCGGAGCCAAAGGTGCGGGCACGGGCGTTGGTATCGCTCAGGATGTCGCTGATGATGAAGGCGGCACGCGGGTCGATGGCTTGGGAGCTTCCCGTTTCAGTTCGACCGGTTAAAAAAGTCGGACTGGCCCGCCCGCCATTCGCCAAACTGCGGTAGGCATTGGTCAAATTCAGCAGCGACACCTCGGCACTGCCCAGCGCCAGGCTGTAGCCGTAAAAATCGCCCGCCTCCTTGAGCGGTAGGCCCAGCGTTTTGAGCTGTTTGGCAAAGGCATCGGGTGACACCATCACCAGAGCACGCACGGCAGGCACATTGAGCGACGAGCCCAGCGCGGTGCGCACCGAGACCCAGCCTTTGAACTGGCGGTCGTAATTTTGTGGAATGTATAAACCACCTGCAGTTTGGATATGGGTGGGCGAATCTTCCAGCAAAGAAGCCGCCGTCAATCGTCGCTCGGCAATCGCTTGCGCATACAAAAACGGCTTGAGCGTAGAGCCGGGCTGGCGCAGCGCGGTGACGAAATCCACCTCACCCGAGCGGCCCAGCTCGCCCGACGAGCCGACCCAGGCCAGCACCGCGCCGGTGGCGTTGTCCAGCACCACAATCGCACCGTCTTCCACATGGCGGCTTTGCAGCTCGCGCAGGTGGCGGTCCAGGGTTTGGACGGCGAAGCGCTGCAGCGGGGCTCGCAGGGTCGTTGTGATGACGCTACCCTCTCCCGTTCGGGCTGAGCTTGGCCTGTCCTGAGCTTGTCGAAGGGTCGAATCCTCCTTCATACCCGCAGACCCTTGGCCCAGCTCAGGGCGAACGGAAAGGACGCGCCGTGCCACATGCGGCGCGATGCCACTGCTGGCATCAAATTCTTTGCGTTGCAGGGCGGCGGTGACGTACAAATCCAAGCCTACGCAATCGCTCTTGACCGTCGGCTGCATCGCCTTGAGCACCCCGCAAGCCCGCTGGGCGACGACCGAAGCCTTGGCATTGGGAGCGCGCACCAAAGCGGCGGTGACGGCGGCTTCTCTGTCGTCCAGTCCATGCGCGGCCTTGCCAAACAGGGTGCGGCTGAGCGCGTCGATGCCGACCATTTCGCCCCGAAAAGGCACGTTGTTGAGGTAGGCCTCCAGAATCTGGTCTTTGCGCCAGCTGCGCTCCAACAACTGGGCGGACACGGTTTGCCCAACCTTTTGCAGCACCGAGCGACCACCTGCCGCGGTTTTCAAATCTTCATCCAGCAAACCCGCCAGCTGCATGGTGATGGTGGACGCGCCGCGTGTTTTGGTGTTCCACACATTGCCCCAGGCTACGCTGGAGACGGCGCGCCAGTCGACCCCGCTGTGCTCGTAAAAGCGCTTGTCTTCACTCAGCACCATGGCGGTGCGCAACGCGGGCGAGATATCGGCCAAAGCCACCCATTGGCCGCGCCGCACGGATTTGTCGGCGCGCAGGCTGTGCAGCAATTCGCCATTTCCGTCCACAATCTGCACATCAGACGGCTGAAAAGCGCTCTTTACCTCCTCAAATCGGGCTGTAAATCGAGATTCAGCCGGCGTATTATTTGACTGTATTGCTATACTAACTATAGCAATTGCTTGACAAATGACGAGCCGACTGCTCATTACTTGGTCCCCGGCACTGCCACGACCTGCATCTTCGCGTTCGGCGCTTCACCAAACATCTCGGGCGCGTACATGGCCTCGACACGGCTAGGCGGCAGCGAGAAGACGCCGACATTGTTCAGACGGATGGTGTACTCCATCTTGACCACGCCTTTGGGCAGATAGTGGTAATAGCTGCGGAAGGACTCAAAACTGCGCTCTTCAAACGCAGCCCAGCCCCTTCCCGAGTTATCGCTGCGCTTTTCGTCTTTGGTGGCGATTTCAGAATCGCGCCCCAAGCCGCCGCCCAGAATCGTCGCGCCCGCTGGAATCGGGTCGGTGATGGCCACCCAGGTCATGTCGGCTGTGGCGTTGACTTCCAGCGTGATGCGCAGCACATCGCCCCGTGTGTAGGTATCTTTGACCGCCTGCTCCACCGGCGTGATGGTCTTTTTGATGCCGTAACCCGCGTTGAACGGTGCTTTGAGCTGCACGGCGGCGACGGATTGCAGCGTCAGCCACGGTTTGCCGCTGCCTTGCTGCGTGACGGTTAAGGTGTCTTTGAGTGGGCCTGTCGCGTTCTTCCATGGCAGGAACATGCTGTTGTTGCGCAGGTTGCCCGGTGCGGCGGGTGCGCCAAACCAGTTGGTTTGGTTGGGCGCGCCTGAGGCATCGGTGGTTTTGACGCGTTCGACCTTGCTCCAGTCGACGCTGGCTGTGCTTGTACTATTTCCCGCGCTGCTTGCGGCGCTTCCCAAGCTCGTCATAGCCGCTTTGGTTAAGCCTGTAACTGGCGTGGCCTCAAACTTCGCCGAGAAGCGCTCCAGCGCCAAACCACCCCACAAATTGGCTGTGGTGGTCTGCCAGGCCCCATTTTGCTGGCGGCTGATGAAGCCGTTGGCCAAGCGGCCCATATCGCCCTGCCAGGCTGGGTCGTCCATCACGGCCAGCATCAATTTGGCGCTGTTGACGTCGCCATTGGTCATCAGCCACCACCAGTAGTCGTCGCGCTCGGTGCTGAAGATCATTTTGGTACCCTGAAAACTCAGGCGGGCGCGCAAAATCTGGTTCGCCTCGGCCAAATAGACGTCACGTTTAGGGATGTCGTTCACGCGTTTCAAGATTTGCATCCAGTCGATCACCGCGCTGGTCGGCCATTGGTTCGGGGCGATGGTGATGCTGCTGACCATGCGCGCCTGCGCTTTGCCATAGCGGGACAGCGCCTCCAAAGCAGCGAGTTTGCGTACATCCAGGTCTTTGCGCGGGGACCAGAAATCGCGCGTCAATTTGCCTTCTACAAACGCGATCAAGCCGCGCTCCATGGGGGCACGCGCCTCGTCGGGCAGGGAAAAAGCGGGGTTGATCACCGCAGCTTCGTGGGTGGCAGCCAGCAGGTAAGCCGTCAAGGTGTCGCTGCCGCGGTTGGCTTCGCCATCACGCGGCGGGAAGTAGTTGGCCAGGCCGTCGCTGTCCAGATAGCTGGGCAACTGCGCCAGCACGCCCTGCCAAAGCTTGGCATCACGCAGGCCGACCGATTTGCTGGTTTTTTGCTCCAGGCAGGCAAAGGGGTAGTTGGCAAACCAGTCGCGCACGCCGGGCAGGCCTTCGGCCAGCTTGGGTTGCAGGCTCATCTTCAAGCCGCCTCTTATCGTCCCGTTCACGGGCAGTGCATCAGCAGGTGGGGCCACGTCCAGATTGAAACTGCCATCGACCTGCACCAGCGTGGCCTGCTGCACGGTGAGCGGCACGGCGGGGATGATGCGCTGACGGGCTTTGAGAGCGTCTTTCGCGCCATTCGCACCTTTGACGCTGTCCTTCGCCTCAATCTCCCACAAAATCGCCTCGTTGCGGGTCAGCGCCAGCTGCGGCGGTGCAGTCACCAGCCAGGCGACTTCACGCGCTTCACCGGCGGGGATGTCCACCGTTTGCGGCTTCAAATCCAGCAAGGTGGCTCGGGCAGTGACGTCCACTTTCATCGCCTCTTTGGTGGTGTTGCGCAGGGTGATTTGCGCACGGAACTCATCATCCTCCCGCACCAGAGGCGGCAGGCCGCTGATGATCTGCAGGTCTTGCGTGGCCTTGATCATGGTTGAACCCGTGCCAAACAAGCCGGTGGACGCGTCCGCCACGGCGACGATTTTGAAGCTGGTGAGGGCGTCGTTCAGAGGCACGCTCACGATGGCTTGACCGTTGGCGTCGAGCCTCACACTCGGATTCCACAGCAACAAGGTGTCAAACAGCTCCCGCGTGCCGCTGCGCCCGCCACCACCGCCCGCAGGCACAGCTTTGCGGCCATAGTGGCGGCGACCGATGATTTCCATCTGCGCGGTAGACGTTTCCACGCCCCAGCTGCGGCGCTGCAGCATGGCGTCCAGCAGGTCCCAGCTGGTGTTGGGGCTGAGTTCCAGCAGGGCTTGGTCAACGGCAGCCAGCGCCACCTCGGCATGCGCGGCGGGTTGACCATTCGGCAGTTTGACCTGGATGGTGACCTGCGCTTTGCCACGCACGGGGTAGCTCTCTTTGTCGGCCTTCACGCTCACGTCCAGCTGGTGCGCTTTGGTGCCGACGCGGATTTCTGCGACACCAAAGCGGAAGGCGGGTTTGCTCAAATCGACCAAAGCGGTCGGGGCGACGTATTCGCGGCCCTCGTACCAAAAGGCCGTCCACCACTCGCGCGGTGCTTTGTAGCCCCAGGTGAAGAGCGAGTACCACGGCACCTCGCGCAGCCGCCCGCGTAGCGCCAACACGCTCACGTACACGTTCGGACCCCAGCTGTCTTTGATGGTCAGGTTGATGGTTGGGTCCTGGCCGTTGAGCTGGACAACCTGGGTCTCAACTATGCCTTCACGCTCTATCGACACCAAGGCCGTGGCAAAACGGAAGGGCATGCGCACCTGAAACTTGGCAACTTCACCCGGTTGGTAGACTTTTTTCTCGGGCAATATGTCCATGCGGTCGTGGTCTTCACCACCAAACCAGATCTCGCCGTGCTTGGTCACCGTCACCGAGCTGGCCGCCTGCACGGTATTGCCGTCTTTGTCTTTGGCGGTGACGATCAGCTCCACCTCACCAGGTTCGCCCAGCTTGGCTTCGCACAACAGCAAGCCACGCACATCACTTTTGCCACTACAGACCTTGCCCAGGTCTTTCGACTCGGTTTTGTTGTCATAGGTGTAAAACCCACCAATCAAACGCTTGCGGCTGGTGGTGGTGATGCGGGCAAAGGCCTTGACCTCCAGGCTCACCCCTTCAGCTGCTTTGCCACCTAAGTCCAAGGCTAAGGCCTGGAACTTGATCTGCTGGCTCGTCGATACCCAACCCTCGGTTTTGATGCCGGCAATCACGCCCGCTGGCCACAACGCGGCCACATTGCGGATGGTTTGCACCTCGCCATTGGGGTCTGCATACGTCGCCTCCAGCAGCAGTTCTTGCGCTTGCCTGGACGTGGGCACTTTGTCCAGCACCAGTTTACCCGCGCCGTTTTTATCCAAACGCAGCGGCAGCTTGTCAGCAATCACGCGTTGGTCTTGGCCGGACGTGGCTTCTTCTTCGTCACCCGACCCTGCTGCTCCTGTTTTCTTGTCTTTTTGCGGCGGGTTGAAGCTGAAGGCGTCGTAATCCGCAAAACTCAAACCCTTGGCCCGAACCAGGGCCGAGACCTGAACCGGCAAGTTCATCGCCGGGCCGCCCGCGACATAGCTGATCTGCACATCGGCCGGTACAGCGGTCACGTTGACCAGGGCTTTTTTGTCGGCGGGTTGGATGCGCCCCTGAAATACAGGCAAACGAAACTCTTCGACGCGAAATTGACCTGAGCTAAAGCTGCGGGAATTATTCCCTGCATTAGTTCCTTCAGGTGCTTTCAGCTCAACCTGATAAACACCCAGTTTGGCTGCAGGCGGTATCAAAAAAGTGTTCTCAGCACTCTGACCGCCGGTAGCAGTTTTGCGCCAAACGACGGGTTGACTGTACTTTTGACCGCTTCCAACATGCGTAATTTCTAAAAGCTTGGGTTCCGAACTGCTAACGCCAAAACCTTTGCTGTTTTCTGAACGCAAGACATGCTTCATCGACACGGTTTCGCCAGCACGCAGCAGGCTGCGGTCAAAAATCGTGTGCAGGCGGTCGTCTGCGCGTGGGTCGTTGCTGGTTGATAAATTAAAGCGCCACGGCTCTATGCCTTTGTGCCAGTCGCTCCATGTAAAGGCCAAATCTTGCACACCCTTGGTGTCTGCTGCACCGGTTCGGGCGCTGATGAAATAAGCGCGCCCGTCATCGCTGTACTCGTCATCAGCATTGCCCCGCGCCAGACAACTGGCCGCCTGCGATGGCACACCGGTGAGTTTGGCAACGCCTTGTGCATCCGTCACGGCGGTCGCCACTTCTTTGCCTTGGCAGTCTGACACCGCCACCCGCGCATTCGCCACGGGCTTACCCGTATCCAGCGTGGTGACCCAGGCAACCGCGTTTTCACGCCCCAGTTTGAAATGCACGCCGATATTGGTCACCAAAGCCGAGGTGCGCACGTACATGCTGCGGTTAGCACCGTAGCGGTCGTCAAGCAGCGATGTGCCCAGGTTTTTAGAGGCGATTTCCAGCACATGGAAACCGGCAGTCATCGGGATACCCACCACCTCAAACGGGCGGCTGGCCTGCGCATCGGCGGGTTGTGGCAAGTCCAGGGTTTTGACACCTGCTTGGCCAGACAGCAAAGACACCATGCGGGTTTGGACACGGGTGCCGTCGTCGTTGTACTCTTGCCCGTTTTCGATCTTTTTGCCGAGTTTGGGCGGCAGCGGCAATTTGGAGTCTGCCGCAGCCACATGGCGCGGCACGCTGTAGCCGCCGTAACGCTGCACTTTTTGATACCAGGCGATGATGTCTGCATCAGTTTTGAGCTGCAGGTCGCTGACTTTGCCTTCTGCAGCATTGCTCGTCACTTTGCCACCGGCCAGAACGCCCACATTGCGCAAAGTCACCGGCAACATCGGCGTCCCGCCCGGCTCGGCAAAGCGCTCCACCACGCCAAAGGTGCTGGAGGCAAACTTGGCCAAAGGCGGCATCACACCGGTGGCGACTTTGAGCGGGAAACTGCCTGCATTGCGCAGGCTACGGCCGGAAGCATCTTTGAAGTCTTTGGGCACGTCGATGGTGAAGGGGGTTTGCTCAGGCAAAACGCCTGTACCCACAAAGGACACGCCGGTCACGGTGCTCTCGTCGTCTGCATCCGCCTCAAACTTGGGTTTGAAGCTCTCTTTGCTGGACGTGAGGCGAATCGCGGCCGCTTGTTTCCGGGGCACCGGCGTGTTGAAGCTCAATGTCAAAGGGCGCAGTGGCAAACACGCGGCCTGGGCGTTCTCACGTTCGCAGTTGAATGTGGCGGTGAATGGCTCGCGCACCGTGAAGGTGAAGCGCTTTTCTACTTTGTTGAGAATTTGACTCGGTGTTGCCACACCTTTGCCAAACACGACCTGCAACTTGGCTGAAGGCGTTAAACGGCGGTTGCATGAAAAAGTCACGAAACGCAAGGGTTCAGCCGCTGCGGGTTTCTCAAAACCTTGAGATTTGAGCAACTCCGCGCGCTCTTTGCCGTCAATCAACTTGACGGGGACGCGCTCGCCCAAACCATCGACCAGACACCACATATTGGCCTGCACACTAGCCAAAGTGGCCAAGCCATTGAGCTGGGCGATGAAGTATTGCTCTTCGTCTATCGCGCCATAGCTGGGCAAGATGTTGCGGACAAAGGGGCCGCCGGTATTAAACTGATAATTGCCTACGCCACTGAGTTTGAGGCCTTTGACCGACTGCAGGGCCGATGCCAGCTTGACCTCGCAACGCAAACCGGGCGGCAAGTCACGGATGAAGTCAAACGCCCATTCACGCTCGTTGACCCAGCGGCCTGAGCCTTGCGAGGCCGCCGCATCGTTGCAGCTGAGAGTGAGCGGTGCAGCGGCTTTGGGGTCGCCGAAGTTGGCCGCGGCCTCGTCAAATTTGACGACCAATTGGCGAACCTGCGAGACCTCAGCCTGCGGTGACAAGCTGGTGATTTGAAACGCCTGGGCACTGGGCGCACCCCCCAAAAAAACCGCCATACTGAACGTTTTAACGACCAGTTGAATGACCGTTGTAGCGATTTTTTGAGTGATTTTCACGCTTGCCCCTTTAGTTGGGAGTCAAGCGTAAACGAAACTGGGCTTAAAAATCAGCCCAACTGCAAATACAACTACAAAAATTCAGTCCTGACTTAGCCCAAACGCTTGACGTGCCGCGCAATCTGCAGCCGCACCTGCGCCGGCGCTGTGCCACCCAGCGTGTTGCGGGCATTCAATGAGCCGCGCAGAGACAGCACGTCATACACGTCTTTTTCGATTTTCGGGTTGAATTGCTGCAATACATTCAAAGGTAGTTCTGACAAATCAACCTGATGCGAAATGGCGGCTTTGACGGCATGGGCCACGGCTTCATGGGCGTCGCGGAAAGGCAGGCCTTTTTTGACCATGTAATCGGCCAAATCGGTTGCTGTGGCGTAGCCTTTGAGGGCGGCTCGCTCCATGGCTTCGGGTTTGACGGTGATGGAATCCATCATGTCAGCAAAGATACGCAGCGTGTCTTTGAGGGTATCCACGGTGTCAAACAACGGTTCTTTGTCTTCCTGGTTATCTTTGTTGTAGGCCAGCGGTTGGCCTTTCATCAGGGTGATCAAGCCCATCAAATGCCCCACCACACGGCCGGTTTTGCCGCGTGCCAGCTCGGGCACGTCGGGGTTTTTCTTTTGCGGCATGATGGACGAGCCTGTGGTGTAGGCATCGCCGATTTGAATAAAACCAAAGCTCTGGCTCATCCACAAGATCAATTCTTCGCTCAAGCGGCTGATGTGCACCATGGCCAGGCTGGCAGCGGCGGTGAATTCAATCGCAAAATCGCGGTCGCTCACAGCGTCCAAGCTGTTTTGGCAAATCTGCGGATTGCCTTTGTCATCGACCATGCCCAGCGTTTTAGCGACACGTTCACGGTCTAGCGGGTAGCTCGTCCCAGCCAAGGCCGCAGCACCCAGCGGCAACCGATTCACGCGGCGGCGCACGTCTTGCAGGCGCTCGGCGTCGCGGCTGAACATTTCTACATAGGCCAGCATGTGGTGGCCAAAGCTGACAGGTTGGGCGACCTGCAGGTGGGTAAAACCAGGCAGGATGACCTCGACGTTTTTCTCGGCAATCGCCAAGAGCGCTTTTTGCAACTCGGTCAACAAGTCACCAATCAAATCAATCTCGCCGCGCAGCCACAGACGCACATCGGTGGCGACCTGGTCGTTGCGGCTGCGGCCGGTATGCAGGCGCTTGCCTGCGTCGCCGACCAAAGTGGTCAAACGGGCTTCGATATTGAGATGCACGTCTTCCAGATCCAACTTCCACTCAAAAGCGCCGGATTCGATCTCCGCACTGATTTGTCCCAAACCTGATTGGATGGAGGCGTGGTCAACATCAGAAATGATCTTTTGCGCCGCCAGCATCTCGGCATGCGCCAAAGAGCCGGCAATATCCGCCTGCCACAGGCGTTTGTCAAAAAACACGCTGGAGGTATAGCGTTTGACCAAATCGCTCATGGGCTCAGAAAACAGGGCAGACCAGGCTTGGGATTTTTTGTCGAGTTGATTCGTGGACATGGGTAAAAGGTGGAAATTGGTTTCGAAATGGCAGATTTCCTCTATTATCGGGCTCTAATCGCCTTTTTTCGCACCGTTTTTGAAGATGTCACCACTTCCAGCCACCTCAAAATCAGCTTCCATCTTGGTCTTTGACGCCTGTCAGGTGGGCGTTGTGCTGCGCACGGTTTTGGTGGTTCAAGCTGTTTTGGCGGTTGTGGTGATGTTTTTTGAGAGCAGCTTCCTTGGCTGGGGTGCAAAACTGGCGCTGATGACGGGCGGTGCGTTGCCCGGCACGCTGCTGTGGCTGATCGTCACTTGCAGCCTCAAGCACCAGCTTCAGCGGCTACCCCGCACGGGGCAATACGCGGCGGGTATTGGCTTCGGCTTTGTCTCTGGCCTCTACGCCGCAAGCATGCTGCTGTTAGCTGCAGCGGTTCAATCACCGCTTTGGCTGGCCAGTGGCTTTGCAGGCGCCATGTTTGCAGCGGCTTTGGTCGCTGCGCTTGAGTGGCGCGCCAAAGGGCGGATGCCAGCTGCTACGACAGCAAAATTGGCTGAATTGCAATCTCGTATTCGCCCGCATTTTTTGTTCAACACCTTGAACAGCGCCATTGCTTTGGTGCGCCAAGAGCCAGCGCGGGCTGAGGGTTTGCTGGAAGATTTGAGTGATTTGTTCAGGGCGGCACTGGCAGAGCATGGTGAATCCGTTACCCTAGCGCAAGAAATCGATTTGGCAAAAAACTACCTGTCGATTGAACAAGTGCGCTTTGGTGACCGGCTGCAGGTGCAATGGCAGCTTGACCCTGCAGCCAACCAAGCCAGACTGCCACCTTTGCTGCTGCAACCTTTGGTGGAAAATGCGGTGCACCACGGCGTAGAACCTAGCGCTCAAGGCGCTCAAGTTCTTATTTCCACAAAGCGCGAAGGTAGCAAAGTTGTTGTTGTCATCTCAAACACATTGCCCACCATGACGACTTCTGCTGTTGTTTCAAGCCAAATTGGCCAAGAAAAAGTTGGTCAGGGAATGGCTCTGAACAATGTGCGCGACCGGCTTAGCTTGCTGCACGACATGGAAAGTTCATTTCAAGCCGGCATCAAAGACGACAAATACGTGGTGCACATGGAATTTCCCGCATGAATGCTGAAAACCGCGCTCTAAACATTTTGATTGTTGACGACGAACAGCTTGCTCGTAAAAGACTGCACACGTTACTGGGTGATTGCGCAGACCCGACAGCTACCGTGGGCGGCGAAGCCAAGAATGCTACCGAAGCGCTGAGCTTGCTTGCGCAAGTACAGTTTGATGCCATCTTGCTTGATATCCACATGCCTGGCGGAGATGGTTTAGCACTGGCTCGCAGTTTAAAAAACCTGCCCTATTTTCAAATGAATCCGCCCGCCATCGTCTTTATCACCGCGCACGCTGAGCATGCTGTTGACGCCTTTGAATTGACCGCGACAGATTATTTAACAAAACCTGTGCGCTTAGAAAGACTGCAAAATTCGCTACAAAAAGTAGCGCAGTTTAGGCAATCAATACGCCGGTTAGAGCGCAAAAATGCACTTGAAAATACGCTTTCAAACGGCAATGATGTCTTGGTCATCCAAGACCGTGGCATCACCGAACGTTTGCCTTTGACCGAGGTCCTTTACCTCAAGGCTGAGCTGAAATACATCAGTGTGCGCACCGCTTTAAAAACACATATTCTGGAAGGTAGTTTGAACGATTTGGAAGCGCGGTACCCTGCTCACTTTTTACGTGTTCACCGCAACGCCTTGGTGGCAATCCACGCCATACGTGCGCTAGAAAAACACTTTGATCCAGATGAGGGAGACGGTTGGGCGGTGCGGTTGTCGGGCATTGACGAACTGCTGATGGTGTCAAGGCGGCAATTGGCAGCCGTCAAAGACGTGATTTCAAAATAAGCGCTACAACCACCCGTTCGGGCTGAGGTATCGAAGTCTGCTTAACGACTATGCTTTAGCCTTGTCTGCCTCGGTGATGAACGAATCCGCGTAAAACTCGTCCTCTGGCAATTTGCAAATGCTCACAAAATCTGCCTGCGCCGAATCCACCACGATGGGCGCACCACAGGCATAGACTTGGTGGGCGCTTAAATCCGGAAAATCTGCCGTCACGGCTTGGTGTACAAAACCGGTGCGGCCTGTCCAAACGTCTTCGGCAAAGGCGTTGGACACAACGGGTACGTAGCTCAAATTCGGCATCGCCGCCACATGCGCCAGCACCCAGTCATGCATGTACAAGTCCGCCGGCCTGCGCCCGCCCCAGTACAAAACCACAGGTCGTTTGCTGCCTTGATGCTGCATCTGCTGGATGATGGCTTTGATAGGGGCAAAACCCGTGCCTGAAGCCAGCAAAATCATCGGCTTCTCAGAATCTTCGCGCAGGTAGAAACTGCCAAACGGGCCTTCGATACGCTGGATTTCTTTTTCTTTCATCTCGCCAAACACATGGTCGGTGAACTTGCCGCCCGGCATGTGGCGAATGTGCAGTTCTAAAGTTTTGCTATCGCCTGCGATATGCGGCGCGGTTGCCATGGAATAGCTGCGACGTGAACCATCGCGCAAAATGAACTCAATGTATTGCCCGGCTTTGTATTGCAGCGTGTCGCTGGCGGGCAGCTGGAGTTTGATGACGATGACATCATGCGATTTTTTCTCCACTGAAATCACACGTGATGGCATGCGTTTGATGGGGAAGGCATCTGCCGATGTGACTTGGCGCGACTCCAGCACAATGTCGCTTTGCGGCTTGGCGCAGCAGGTCAAAATATAGCCTTGGGTTTCTTCTTCGGCACTCAAAGCCTTGGCTTGGTGCTGGTTGTGAACCACCTTGCCTTCCAACATTTTGCATTTGCACGAACCACAAGCACCGTCTTTGCAACCATAGGGCAGCGCTATGCCTTGGCGTATGCCTGCGGTCAAAATGGGTTCATCAGCGGTGACGGTAAAACTGCGGTTACTGGGCAAAACGGAAACTTGAAACGACATTTAGGTATCCTATGGGGTCATCAATCACGCATTCATTTGCGTATTTTCTAAAGAGCGCCTATTTTGCCCGTAATTTCTAGCCAATCGAATCGCCAGCCCAGAAGACCCGCCATGACCTATTGGAGCGTGGGTTTGGGAGCATTGCCAGCACGGTTTCGCAAGCCCAGACTACTGATTGTGGGTTGTGGTGATGTGGGGCAGCGTGTTGCCGGCATTCTGAACGCCAACAAATCTACTCACGCGCAACCCTTGCCTCGTACCTTTCGCGTGTTAGCGCTCACTTCCTCTGCAGAACGCATTCTGCCTTTTCGCGCCCAAGGCATCGTTCCTTTGGTAGGTAATTTGGACAATAAGGCAAGTTTTCAACGTTTAGCGGGTTTAGCCACCCATGTGCTGCATTTAGCCCCACCCCCCTCTGAAGGCTGGAGCGACCCGCGCACACTGGCGCTGACCCGCGCTTTGCGGCTACGCACTGCTCCCAGCACCTTCATTTACGGCTCGACCAGCGGCGTGTATGGTGATTTGGCAGGTGGGAAAGCCCAAGAAACCCTGCAGACTGCCGCCAGAACACCCCGCGCTGTACGCCGTGTCAGCGCCGAGCAAACGGTGCGGTTTTTAGGTAGAAGCAGCATCAATTCAAGCCTCATCCGAACCTCGATTTTGCGTATCCCCGGCATTTACGCGCCGAATCGCAAAGGCGGTACGCCGAAAGACCGTCTGCTCAAAGGCACACCCGTGCTGACAGCCAAAGACGACGTTTACACCAACCACATCCATGCCGACGACCTCGCCCGCGCCTGCCTAGCCGCCCTGTGGCGCGGCAAACCGCAGCGGGTTTACAACGTGAACGACGACAGCCGCTTGAAAATGGGGGATTATTTTGATTTCGCCGCCGACCTCTACGGCCTGCCCCGCCCGCCCCGCGTGCCCAGAAGCACCGCGCATGACCAACTGCCGTTGATGCTGCTGAGCTTCATGAGCGAGTCGCGACAGATGGACAATGGACGGTTGAAGCGGGAGCTGAAATTCAAGCTGCGGTATCCGACGGTGAAGGCGGGATTGAGCGAATCGACGCAGCCAAGGTTGCTTTAAATTTTGCTATATTTTTAATAGCAATTTATTCAATAAATGCGCCGGCTAGAAACATATTTGATGCCATTTTGCGAACTATTGAATCGCCGGAATCGTCTTCAGCGCCTTCACAGCGCCTTCGCCAATCGCCGCGCCAAATCGCTTCGCCAGCTTCTCAGCCACATTGTCGCGCTTGGTGTAATCGACCAATTCTGGCGCTTTGACGACATCGCGGGCGACGAAATCTAGGGTGCCGATTTTGTCGACCAAGCCCAGCTCAACGGCTTGCTGGCCGCTCCAAAACAAACCGGTAAACGTCTCTGGTGTTTCTTTCAAGCGATCACCACGGCCTTTTTTGACCACAGCGATGAACTGCTGGTGGATTTGGTTCAGCATGCCTTGCGTGAAAGCGCGGTGTTTTTCGGTTTGCGGGCTGAAGGGGTCCATAAAGCCTTTGTTTTCGCCAGCCGTCATCAAACGGCGCTCAACGCCCAGCTTTTCCATCAAACCGGTGAAGCCAAAACCGTCCATCAGCACACCAATGCTGCCCACAATGCTGGCTTTGTCGACATAAATTTGGTCTGCAGCCACGGCGATGTAGTACGCGGCTGAGGCACAAGTTTCTTCCACCACGGCATACACTGGCTTTTTATGCAGTGCTTTGAGGCGATAAATCTCGTCGTTGATCATGCCCGCCTGCACCGGGCTGCCACCTGGCGAATTGATCAGCAACACCACGGCTTTTGCGCCCTTGTCTTCAAAAGCGCTGCGTAATGAGGTGACGACTTGGTCGGCGCTGGTCTCGCCACCAGAAGAGATTTCGCCTTTGATTTCGATGACTGCCGTGTGGTCTGCATTCATGTCTTTCGACGGCGCGCCACGGTCCAATATGCTGAAAGCCACCAGTGCGAAAAACGCCAGCCAAGCCAGCCGCACAAACGTGCGCCAGCGGCGCGCCGTTTTTTGCTCGGCCATGTAGTTGGTCGCCAGTTTTTCCAGCGCTGAACGCTCCCAGTTCACTTGTTGGGTGGGAGAGTTGGCTTTTTCGGGTTGTGGGGTTTCGTTGATATCGTTCATAAGTGCCATTAAAGCGTATAAAGTGGGTCAAGTTCGTGAAAATACAAGCTGAAAGCCCTTATTCCGCTCTTATTCCGTACTTCTTTCGTCGTTCGTCAAAATGCTAGTGGCTTCAAGTTATACGCAGTATGCCAGTGAACCACGCCACGTTCTTCCGACACGGTAATTTTCACCAACCCGCCGTTGCACGGCCCGCCCACACAATCCCCCGTTTCGGGGCTAAATTCCGCCCCATGGGACGAGCAAACCAGCCACTGCCCATCGCGGTCAAACACCTTGTTTTCCTGCAAATCCAACTCCATCGCCACGTGGCTGCAACGGTTCAGGTAAGCCTGCGGCAACCCCTCAAACCGAATCGCAAACGCCCGACAAGTCTGCCCCGCATAAACCACATCAAACGGCACAGCCAAGCCGCCATCTTGCAAATCAGCGGAGTTGCAGAGGGGTAATTGCTCGGATGGCGTGCCGGGGACGGAGAATTTGATGAAGAATTCGGTCATTTTTACTATTAATTTTATAGCAACTTAGACAATAAATACGCTGGCTACAGTCATACTTGATGCCATTTTAGAGCATTTACACCGTTTTTCAGGCAAATTTAGCCATCCAAGCGTCCAACTCCGCCACCGAATGCGCGATGTAGAGCGGGTTGAAGGCTGCAAAGTTCGAAGGCTCATGCGCGCCGTAGCTGACACCGACGCTGGCGCAGCCGGCGTTTTGTGCCAGCTAGGATGAATCCGAAGATTAAGGCGGGCTTCATTTCTTACCGTCCAAGTAGTTGCGCAGTGGGGCAGCGGCGGCTTTACCATACGCGGCGTAGCACATCTTGGTGGCTAGCCCGTCGAAGATGGTAGCCCCGTTGTATACCCACACGCGTTCATTTATAACTTTACCGTTGTAATAGCGGGTATAGACGCCCCCAGTGGTGCTGGCTTTGCAGTCATAAATAACATACACAAATTTAGTCGGGCCACTCAGCTCAGTGAAGGTCACGCTGTCTGTCGCTATCTGCAACACAGCATCCTTTAGGTCGGCAGAGACTGTGTAGACTTCCCCGGTCTGTGGGTTGGGCACACCCTGCACCGAAACAATCTGCGCATGGCTCACGGTCGAGGCAACCAAGGCAACAACAAACGTCAAAGCTAAAAATAAGGTTTTCACAAGGTTCTCTTTTCAAGGTTATAAAAAATAACTTGGCTCGCCCACATGGTGAGTTGCAAGTTGCTAAGCACAGAGATCAGAGAATAAAGCGCTCCGGCCCCCGCCCGAAAGCAACGAGCGCGGCACAGCAAAACCGCCTTCTTGTAAATCCGCTGAGTTACAGAGGGATATAAGCTCAGATGGCGTATCGGGAATAGAGAATTTGATGAAGGATTCGGTCATTTTTACTATGAAATTAATAGCTGCTTAGGCAATAAATACGCCGGCTAGAGCCATATTTAACGCTATTTTAGAGCATTTACACTCAATCACTGCTGATTTTTATACACAGCCAATGCGCGCTCAATAATATGGCGGTCTTGCGTGTCTTTATCGCGCATGGCAGTAAAGCCGATTGCAGCTTCTGCAGCTTTTTTACCCATACCCAAGCTCAAACAATCAAGCGCATGCTGATTTGCCGCAAAGTGCGAGCTATAGCGATAAACCCCTTTCGGTACAAAAGTGCTGGGTGCTAAGTGTGCCAAAGCTTCGTTAAAAAGCGCGCCCTGCTTCAGCAACAAGCCGCTGGCTTGAAGGCTGATGGTGGGAAAACTTCTTGATCCAACTTGTTTCACGGTGCATGCGCTGAATAAATTAAATGAAATTTAATTGTAGAGGGAATTAGGAAGGCAAGCGAGACAATTCAAAATTGCTATTTATTTTGTCATTCCCGCGAAGGCGGGAATCTATTGTGGCGACCAAACCAATCTAATGATTTTTCGTACTTTGGCAATTTTGATCGGTAGATGTCGGTGTAATGAACAATAACTCTTAAATTACACAAAGCGAGTCTCGTTTTGTTCCTGCACAACTCGAATCGTTCTTCGCCAGCGGCTACTGTTAACTCCAAAAGTGGGATAACACCATCTGGCTGTATTGTTCGATTTTCCAACGCCGTAGAAAAATGATTCCAAGGTCTACCAGCAGGCAGTGGCGGCATCCATTCAATAACGCTGCTCTTTACGTCATCTCCATTGAAAACCTCAACATACTTCACAAGCATTGAACCTGAGCCATTGTTACGGAGTTTTACTCTAAGACTGTCCTCATAGTCAGCTACCGTAACCTCTGGTATTGGCCGAATTGACAGCACGTTATGACGACGCTGGATACAAAGAGCCCAAACTGAAACGGTCAAAGCAGTGAGTGCAGTGAAGGCACTTGCTATCGCCGCAATTGCGTTCGCGAGATCTTTTTCTTGACGGAGAAGCTCAATCAATTCGATCATGTTGTGACACCTAACAAAATGAAAATCGGAAAACTTGCGACATATTTACTACAAATAACATAGCATCTTAGGCAATAAATACGCCGGCTAGATGCATATTTGATACCATTTTAGAGGATTTTCATCGATTTTCAGGCAAATTTAGCCATCCAAGCATCCAATTCCGCTACCGTATGCGCGATGTGCAAAGGTTTGAAGGCTGCAAAGCTTGAAGGTTCGTGGGCGCCGTAGCTGACGGCGACAGAGGCGCAGCCGGCGTTTTGCGCCATCAGGAGGTCGTGTGTGGTGTCGCCAATCATCAAAGTGCGCTCGGGGGGGACGTTGAGTTCCTCCATCAGCTCGTGCAGCATCAGCGGGTCGGGCTTGCCTGCGGTTTGGTCTGCGGTGCGAGAGGCGTGGAAAAGACCTTTTAATTCAACGGCTTGCAAAGCATCATCTAGGCCACGACGGCTTTTGCCGGTGGCTACGGCTAGCAGGTGGTTGCGCTGTTTCAAACCAGCCAGTAGCTCCAATACGCCATTGAACAGGGTGATGTCGTCCATGCTTTGGGCGTAGTGGAACTTGTAACGCTCGCCCAGCTGCGGGTATTTGCTGGCCGGCACGTCGGGCGCGGCGTGGGCTAAAGCCTGCATCAAGCCCATGCCGATGACGTAGGAGGCGTCTTGGTCAGACGGTTTTGCGCCGCCTACATCGACCACCGCCGCTTGGATGCTGCGGGTGATGATGGCGGTAGAGTCGAACAGGGTGCCATCCCAATCGAAGGCTATTAGGTCAAATTTTCGAGTTGTCATTGGTGTACGGATTGGCTAAACATGATTATGAAAGTTTAAATCCCCCTCAATCCCCCTTTTTCAAAGTGGGAGGTAAGAAAAATCAACTCAGAGATTCAACGAAGTTTTGTAATTCAGCAGGCAATTCGTTTTGCAATTCAACGCGTTCGGCGGTTGAAGGGTGGGTGAGTTGCAAGCGCCAAGCATGCAAAAACATGCGTTTTAAGGCGGTCGTTTGAGTTTTGGATGGCTTTTGAAGCGCTTTGTTCAAGTCAAAATCGCCATATTTGTCGTCGCCCGCAATCGGGTGACCTTCACTGGCGAGGTGGACGCGGATTTGGTGGGTGCGGCCGGTTTTGATGGTGACTTCTAGCAGGGTGAAATTGGCAAAAGATTGCTGAATTTTGACCAAAGTGACGGATTTCATGCCTTCGGGGTTGTCTTTGGTGGTGACTTTGACGCGGCGCTCTCCTTCAGAGCCATCTTTCGTGGGCAGCAAGTATTTGTGCAGCGGCTTGTCCAGCACCTTCTTATTAGTAGGCCAAGCACCCACCACCAGAGCAAGGTAGGTTTTGCCGGTTTCACGCTCACGGAACTGGTTTTGCAAGTTCGTCAACGCACTGCGTTTTTTGGCGACGAGCAAAATACCACTGGTTTCACGGTCTAACCTGTGCACCAATTCTAAAAATTTAGCCTGCGGCCGCGCCATGCGCAGTTGCTCAATCACCCCAAAGCTGATGCCCGAGCCACCATGCACGGCCACGCCGGCAGGCTTGGAAATCGCCAAAACATGGTCGTCTTCCAGCAGAACCGGGAAATCCTTCAAGACGGAGGTTTTGCTGATTTTTCGACCATCCAAAGCGTTCAAAGAGGCATGACTTGATGAGTTAGTAAGTGCTAACTTCGCTATTTCAGCAGCCATTGCTTCGGATTTCTCAGCCATGCGCTCAGACACGCGCACAGGCGGCAGGCGGACGATGTCACCCTCTGCGATGCGGGTGTCGGCCGACGCTCTGCCTTTGTTAACACGCACTTCGCCGCTGCGGATGATGCGGTAAACGTGGGTTTTCGGTACACCTTTGAGCTGGCGGATCAAAAAGTTGTCCAAGCGCTGACCATGGGAGTTTTCATCAACTGTGACAAATTCTGCCTTCGGTTCGGTCTTAGGCAGGTTATTGGCAATTTCTGACTGCAACGTCGGTTTTTCTGGTGCTTTTTCCAATCCAGCCTCTATAATATGTTTCACTAGCGCTGCGCTATAAGTAATTGATTTGTCTGGAGTTTAGTCCACATTTGCACTTACTGATTTAAGCGCCCCGCTGGTAAGGTCGATGCCAGCTAGCCTTTTTGCACACAAACATGACGAGCCAACGCTCACTGTGGTCTGCCCCAAGCTTAGTTGAAGCCGACGTTTTGAGACAAACATACGGAATACCCAAAGTTTGTGAGCTTTTGAAAGAGTCAAGAGCTCACAGATATTATTGTTGAGATCAGTTTAGCACCGCGGTTCAAGTTGATAAGAAGAGAAAACTGAACCGCCCTGCAGATAAGCTGGTGTCAAGCGCCTACGCTGGCGCAGCACGGCCGATTTGAATCGGCATCAGGCTGCGCGAGCTCTCCGGCAATTCCCATCGTCTTGATTCGTCTGTTTTGGCATCGTTTGCTCGTATTGGGCATGTGATGAAAATAGAAAGAAGATACCGATGAAACGGATGCTAATCAACGCCACGCAGACTGAAGAACGTCGTCTGGCCATTGTCGATGGACAAAAACTCCTCGATTACGAAATTGAAATTGAAGGGCGCGAACAGCGCAAAGGTAACATCTACCAAGCCATCGTGACGCGCGTAGAGCCCTCACTGGAAGCTTGTTTTGTGGACTACGGTGAAGACCGCCACGGCTTTTTGCCATTCAAAGAAATCTCAAAAATGTACTTTGCTGCAGGCGTCAGCCCCAGCCAAGCACGCATTCAAGACGCCATCAAAGAAGGCCAACAGCTCTTAGTTCAAGTTGAAAAAGAAGAGCGCGGAAATAAGGGTGCTGCGTTGACGACGTTTGTGTCACTCGCCGGCCGTTACGTGGTTTTGATGCCAAACAACCCGCGTGGTGGTGGCGTGAGCCGCCGTATCGAGGGTGATGACCGTGCGGAATTGAAGGAAGCCTTGGAGCAGCTGGAATACCCAAATGGCATGAGCATCATCGCCCGCACCGCCGGCATTGGCCGCAGTGCACCTGAATTGCAATGGGATTTGAACTACCTGCTGAAACTCTGGACGGCCATTGACGGCGCAGCCAAGGGCGGCAAAGGCGCTTTCTTGATATACCAGGAATCTAGCCTGGTGATTCGCGCGATTCGCGATTATTTCAACTCTGACATTGGCGACATTTTGATCGACACCGACGACGTGTACGAGCAAGCCCAGCAGTTCATGGCGCACGTGATGCCTGAGCATGCCAACAAAGTTAAACGCTACCGCGACGACGCGCCGCTGTTCAGCCGCTTCCAAATCGAGCACCAGATCGAATCTGCCTACGCCCGCACGGTGCAATTGCCAAGCGGTGGCGCGATTGTGATTGACCACACCGAGGCTTTGGTGTCGGTTGACGTTAACTCCGCACGTTCCATCCGTGGTGGCGATATTGAAGAAACTGCCACCCGCACCAACTTGGAAGCTGCTGAAGAAGTAGCCCGCCAGATGCGTTTGCGTGATTTGGGTGGTTTGGTCGTGATCGACTTTATCGACATGGACGAAAGCCGTAACCGCCGCGACGTTGAGAACCGCCTGCGCGATGCGCTGCGCCAAGACCGCGCACGTGTGCAATTTGGCACGATCAGCAAGTTCGGGTTGATGGAAATGAGCCGCCAGCGCCTGAAACCAGCGTTGTCTGAAGGCGCGTCCATCCCTTGCCCACGCTGTGGTGGTGCCGGTCATATCCGCGATACGGAGTCCAGCGCGTTGCAAATTTTGCGTATTATTCAAGAAGAGTCGCTAAAAGACAGCACCGCTTCCGTGCTGTGCCAGGTGCCGGTCGATGTGGCGTCATTCTTATTGAATGAAAAGCGCCAAGAGATCGCCAAAATCGAACTCAAACAGCGCATCAACGTGCTGATGGTGCCAAACAAGACTCTGGAAACACCAAACTACCGCCTAGAACGCCTGAAACACGACGACCCGCGCTTGGAAAACATAGAAGCCAGCTACAAAATGGCCGATGAAATCGAAGACCCAACGTCAGTAACGCGTCGCTCGCAAGAGCCGACCAACAAGCAAGTGCCTATCATCAAAGGTGTTTTGCCTGATGCGCCGGCGCCGGCTGCTGCGCCTCGTCCAGTTGCTGCACCCGCACCAGTTGTGACAAAGGCTGCTCCAGCAGTCGCTAAAACTGCCAAACCAGCTGAAACCGGCTTTTTTGCCTGGGTCAAGGGTCTGTTTGGTGCTAGCAAACCAGCGGCAGTTGCACCTACACGTGCCGCAGCTGATGGCGACAAGCGCGACGGTCGTGGCAACTCTGCACAGCGTGGTGAGCAGCGCAATCCACGTGGCGAGCGCACTACCGAGCGTTCAGAGCGCACCGAAGGACAAGGCGAACGTCGTGACGGCCGTGGTCGCAACACACGCGGTGGCCGTGGCGGCGAGCGCAATGGCGAGCGTACAGGTGAACGCGGTGCAGAGCGCACGACTGAGCGCCGTGATGAGTCACGTGCTGATACGCGCAACGAGCCTCGTACTGAGGGCCGCCCAGAAGGACGCAGCCCACGCCCTAACGGCCGCAACCCTCGTAATGAAGCCCGCGTTGATGCAGAAGGCAATCAAATTGCTGTAAATAATATAGCATCGCAGGCAGATAATACGACGGTTGATGGCAATAGTGACGCTCAAAATAAAGCCCCACGCCAAGGCAACCGCCAACCGCGCGGTGATCGCCCAGAACGTGGCGACCGGGCTGAGCGCGGTGAGCGCCGTGAACGCAGCGATCGAAACGGTGCTGAAGCTGTTGCCGGCGTTGCCACTGCTGGTTTGGCAGCGACGGTTGCGGTTGATCAAACCGCTGCTGAAAATCAAGCTAGCACTCAAGAAGCTACACAGCAAGGTGCACCAGAAGGCCAACGCAACGAACGCCGCAGCCGTGATCGTTACGGTCGTGATCGCCGTGAACGCAATGGTGATCGCCCAGAACGTGCTGAGCGCACGGCTGATCAGGTTGTTGAGTCTGCGACGAGCGATGGCGCTACTCAGGCGGCACCGATTCAAGCTGAGTTTGTCAATTCACGCCGCGATGCAGCTCCAGTTGCAGCAGTTGTTGCCGTTGCAGAACCAACAGCTGTAGTTGCCGCTCCTGTGGTAGTTGCTCCTGCTCCGGTTGCTGCCGCAGCAACAACCAGCATGCCAGTGGTCACGTCATACGCTTTACCCATCGCAGATTTGGCGCAAGTGGCCACGACATCCGGCTTGCAATGGGTAGGTTCTGACGCTGCAAAAATTGCTGCCGCTCAAGCTTCTATTGCTGCAGAGTTGGCTAACGCACCTATGCATGTGCCGCGTGAGCGCCCGCCAGCAGTGGTGATTGAAGCTGCCAGCTTGGTGTTGGTAGAAACCAAGCGCGATTTGCGCGAAATGCAATTGCCGTTTGAAACACCCTCAGCCTCATAAGCAAAATTAGTTCACCATGAAAAGCCGCTGTCGCGTCAAGCACAGCGGCTTTTTCATGGAAAATGACAAGCTCGATATCG
>JAYSZH010000144.1:0-3538 GCA_043738155.1 Polaromonas sp.
CGAAAAAGCTTAAGGAATTTAAACCATGGCACGCATGAAATTTGTCTGTGATGCAGAGCGCTGTATCGAATGCAACGGCTGTGTAACGGCTTGCAAAAATGAAAACGAAGTTCCATGGGGCGTGAACCGCCGCCGTGTGGTCACCTTGAACGATGGCGTTCCGGGTGAAAAATCTATCTCTGTCGCTTGCATGCACTGCAGCGATGCGCCTTGTATGGCCGTTTGTCCTGTTAATTGCTTCTACCGCACAGATGAAGGCGTGGTTTTGCACGACAAAGACGTTTGCATTGGCTGTGGCTACTGCTCCTACGCTTGCCCATTCGGCGCACCGCAGTTCCCATCACAAGGCACTTTTGGTGTGCGCGGCAAAATGGACAAATGCACATTTTGCGCTGGCGGTCCAGAAGCCAATGGTAGCCAAGCCGAGTTTGAAAAATATGGCCGCAACCGTTTGGCTGAAGGCAAACTGCCAGCCTGTGCCGAGCAATGCTCAACCAAAGCACTTTTGGCAGGTGACGGCGATGTGATTGCAGACATCTTCCGCAACCGTGTGCTCAAGCGCGGCAAAGGTGCTGAAGTCTGGGGCTGGGGCACGGCTTACGGTTCAAAGCAAGCGGGTCAAGCACCTGCTACACCTGCGAATGGAGCGAAATCATGAAGCCAACCTTCAAAACTTTAGCTTTTACAGCTGCAATGACTTTGGCAACATCAACCATCGTGGCCTGTGGTGACAAGCAGCAAACTGCTGCAACACCAAGCAAAGATGCTGCTCCGTATGCAGGTACGGGCGTTGCTGTATTCACTACGCCAGGCTGGAAAGCTGGTGACAAAACCGCATGGGAGCAGCAGTTGAAAGCTCGTATGCAGAATAGTCAAAACGACTATTCAAAAATGAATTAAGTTCACCAAAAGGGACTATCCTATGCTGCGCTCATTCATCGCGACTTTTTGTGTCGCACTCGGGTTTGCCGGTGTGGCTGTTGCACAAACTGCAGCGCCTGCAGCTGTGCAAGCTCCAGCCATAGCTACGACAACTGCAACTGCAACACCCGGCATTCAAAGTGCCAATATCATGGACATCAAGCCTGAGGCCAGTCTTGAGCCTGGATATGCACAACAAACAAACGGCGAGCGGGCTAAAGTTCAGCCTGGCAATAATGCGCCCATGTGGCGTCAAGTTGGCTCCGGGGTTGAAGGCTCCAGTAGCCTGCCCAAAAGCACAGCGCCAGAAGCTGGCGTTTTGATTCAGCCTTTCACCCAATACCCTGGTTCGCGCTTAACCAACGCTGGTGAAGCATGGCGACAAGTTCGCAACAATTGGATCATCCCCTACGGTGGCTCATTGGTGTTGATCGTTTTAGGCGCTTTGGGCTTATATTACTGGCGCAAAGGTGCTGTCAAGTTAGATGACGCACCAACTGGCCGCAAAATTGAACGTTTTACTCCATTTGAACGTTCAGCGCACTGGGCTAACGCCATTGCTTTTACCATTTTGGCCATTTCTGGTTTGGTGATGGCTTTTGGACAGTACTTTTTGATGCCCATCATCGGTAAAACTTTGTTTGGCTACTTGGCTTACATTTTAAAAAACGCGCATAACTTTGCTGGACCTGTTTTTGCGGTATCGCTGATTGTTGTCATGTTCACCTTCATACGTGACAACATGCCAGCCAAAGGTGACTTGAATTGGTTGCTCAAAGGTGGTGGCTTGTTCTCAAAGGAGCACATCAAAGCAGCTCGCTTCAACGCGGGAGAAAAAGTGATGTTCTGGGGCGGTGTGTTTGTGTTGGGAATAACAGTCGTTGCTTCTGGTCTGGTGATGGATAAACTCATACCTGGTCTAAGCTATGACCGCAGTATGATGCAAATCTCACACATGGTTCACGCCGTTGCTACGATTTTGATGATCGTCATGTTCATTGGACATATCTATTTGGGAACTATCGGCACTGAAGGCACCTACCAAGGTATGAAAACTGGTTATGTGGATGAAAACTGGGCGAAACATCACCATGAATTGTGGCTAGACGATGTCAAATCTGGCAAAATTCCACGTGACCGCACGGCAAGTGCCTCTGATGCGCTCACCCACGCTAAACCTGCTCAAGTTTGAGGAATCGATGATGAAAAAACTATCCTTTTTGGCAACGGCATCTGTCTTAATGGCATTGACGACAACGGTTGCATTGGCAAAATTGCCAGCGCCGACCGACGAAGCCAAAGCTAAAGCTGCGGAAGCAGCAGCCAAAACGGCTTGGTCTGGTAAGGTTGATGGCTTTTTGTTGTGCAAATCACAAGACAAAACCGCTGCGTACTATTACAAAAACAAAACGGCAGCATCCACCAAGCCAGCAGCTACGACACCGCCATGCGCTGACCCTGGGCCGTTTGTGTACCCACTTCCTGTCGCGGCCGCCCCTGCTGCTGCCCCAGTCGTCGCAGCTGCCGCACCTGGGACAGCTATTGCTGTGGCAAAACCTGCTGTAGTAGCCCCAGCTGCACCAGTTGCAACTGCTGTCGCTCCGGCCAAAAAGCCCTGAACGCGCCCCTTCCCTACTTGACCCAGTCCCACGCGCCTTTGGTGCGTGAGGTGATAGCAGTTGACGAACACGGACAAAATCGCACCCTCTTCATTCCCGCAGAACGCGCGCTGACGGTTTACGTCGACAAACGCGAGCTCGTCACGTTGATGACGCTGGGCGCACACCCCGAATGGTTGGTGTTGGGCTATTTGCGCAACCAGCGCTTGGTTGATTCAATTGCTGAGATTGAATCCATCACCGTCGATTGGGAAGTCGGCGCTGCCGCCGTCAAAACCCGCCACGGCATCACCGACATTGAAAAACGAACCGAAAAGGGCGTCGTCACCACCGGCTGCGGTCAGGGCAGCTTGTTTGGAGATTTGATGGGCGCGTTTGACAGCGTCACTTTGCCGGACTCTAAAGTCACCCAAGCGCAGCTAGAAGCCATCACCAACGCCATTCGCCTGCAAGACAGTGTGTACAAACAAGCCGGCTCGGTGCACGGCTGTGCCTTGTTTTCAGTGCTACCAGAATCGCCCGAAACGGCAGATCAGCTCATTTTCGTCGAAGACGTGGGTCGCCATAACGCCATCGACACCATCGCCGGCTGGATGTGGTTGCAGGATGCCATAAAGGTACAAGGCACAAACAAGGTCTTTTACACAACTGGCCGTTTAACCAGTGAAATGGTCATGAAATCCGCACAAATGGGCATTCCCGTTGTCGTTTCGCGCAGCGGCATGACTGAAATGGGTTTGGCGCTCGCCCAAAAACTCAACCTCTGCGCCATTGGCCGTGCCACGAACAAACGGTTCCTCTGCTTTTCAGCGCCTGAACGGGTGGTTTGGCAGATGGCGACAGTACCTGCATAAATGGCTTTGAATGGCGATTTTGATAGAAAACAGCATTTCTACAAGTTAAATCGTGACTTCTAAATCGAAGCGCGACAGCGCGGATTGAGTTCGAATAATACCTCAGCAGGTGTTTTAAAGCCCAAACATTCACGCGGTCTATTG
>JAYSZH010000145.1:0-9235 GCA_043738155.1 Polaromonas sp.
CGGCGGGCAAATAATGCGCGCTGCTCTTTGGTTTTTAGCTTTGTTTGGCATTGCCGTGGCAGTGGCTGTGTTTGCGGGCAACAACGATGCGACAGTCACGCTGTATTGGGCACCTTACCGCGTTGATTTGTCGTTGAACTTTGTGATTCTCGCGTTGGTTTTCAGCTTCGCACTAGTTTATGCCGCTATGCGCACTGCTGCGCTTTTGTTTGCCTTACCTGAACAAGCCAGACGCTGGCGCGCTTTGCAAAAGGAGCGCGCCATCAATGGCGAGCTTTTTAATGCGCAATCGCATTTTTTGGCTGGACGCTATATTCGCTCACGCAAATCGGCTTTGTCAGCGCTGAGTTTGGATAAATCAAGGGAGCATTCTCACCCCAAAGCAGCAGACTTAGTGGGCAACGAACCGCAATTACGTGCTTTGGCGCATGTGATGGCGGCTCAAAGCGCACATGCTTTGCAAGACAGCGTCGCGCGGGATGATCATTTGAAGCAAGCACTTGATCATCAAAATAGACATCAACATCAACGCGCTTCGCTGGATACCCGCGAAGGCACGCAGCTGTTGGCTGCAAGCTGGGCTTTGGACGACCGGGATGCTTCTGGTGCACTGCGTTGGTTGGCGCAATTGCCCGGTGGTGCAGCGCGTCGAACCTTGGCGTTGCGACTCAAGCTCAAGGCGGCACAGTTGGACAATTCAAGCGCCGAAGCGTTAGAGACCACCCGCTTGCTTGCCAAGCACCATGCATTTTCCAAAGATGTCGCGCCCAGCTTGATCAAGAGCTTGGTTTTGAAACGACTGGACGATGCACGAGATGCCGCCCAACTGCAAGCTACCTGGCGTGCCTTGGATGCCAGCGACCGTTTGCAAGTCGATATTGCCATTCATGCCGCTTATAAGCTCAATGCCATGTATGGGCAAGTTCAGCAAACGACGGATTGGCTACTTCCAGCATGGACAGCATTGACAAGTTCGGAAGGCGGCCTTAGCAACATTGACAACACACGTTGCACCGAATTAACAGATACGCTGGAAGCCATATTGGCGGCGCAAATGGAATCGCAGGACATGGCTTGGTTAGCAAGAATTGAAAAGGCGCAATTGGCGAATCCAAGGGACGCACGTTTGCAGTACCTTGCTGGCATCGCCTGCAAATCTCACCAACTGTGGGGCAAAGCTCAACAGCAATTGAGTCAAGCTGCATCGCTGTTAAAAGATGCCAACTTGAAGCGCCGCGCTTGGTGCGCTTTGGCTGAATTGGCGGAGCAGCGCAGTGACGCTGGCGCAGCTGGCGTTGCATGGAAAAACGCCGCCCAGATTTAACGGCGCACATGTTTTTTGCAACCATGCTGGCATGGGTTGTAGGTACTTGGGCGCAGCTGTTGCAAACCTCGTTGAACAACACTTTTTTATATGCAATATATTTAGCTATAGCCGGCGTATTTATTTGTTGTATAGCTATTAATAAGATAGCAAAAGTAGCACCGGATCAGCGTTCAGATTTGCAGATATTGCTACCTATTTGCATGCTGCTAGCCAGTGGCTGCGCGGCTTTTGGCTTGACGGGTTTGCGCGCAGCTGCCTACGCTTCGCATCAATTGCAGCCGGATTTCGAAGGACGGGATATAGAGGTCGTCGGCGTTGTGTCCGCCATGCCGCACATCAACGAGATGGGGACGCGGTTTCATCTGAATGTTGAGTCCTCTCAAAAACTAACCACCATCGATCAAGTTCAAAGCAGGCAAGTTGTAGTGCTTCCTTCCAAAATATCACTCAGTTGGTACGGCGGCGTTTTTGGCGCAATGGAAACGGCTGGCGACTTGGCATCGCTACAACGCAAACCCATGCCTATTCTTCCTGGTGAGCGCTGGAAGATGACAGTTCGGCTCAAAGCTCCGCATGGCAACAGCAACCCGGGTGGTTTTGACTTTGAGCTGTGGTTGTGGGAACAGGGCGTACAGGCGACAGGCTATGTGCGTACAGGTGCGAACGATGCTGCACCAGTGCGCTTGACGCAAACTTGGCAACATCCGGTAGAGCAGCTGCGCTACAAAGTGCGTGATGCGATTTTTATGCGCATGGCATTTCCCGATTCAGTGATGCGAACATCAACACATTCCCGAGAAGCGGGCATCGTTGCAGCCTTGGTTACGGGTGATCAGCAGTCGATTGACCGTGCTGATTGGGATGTTTTTCGGGCTACAGGTGTTGCGCATCTGATGAGTATTTCAGGTCTGCACATTACCATGTTTGCCTGGGGTGCGGTGCTGGTGGTGGGAGGTTTGTACAGACGCTCCGCGCGATTATGCTTGGCATACCCTGCAACCAATGCTGCTTTGCTCGGTGGCTTGATACTGGCGACTGGCTATGCGGTATTCAGTGGTTGGGGTGTACCTTCTCAGCGCACGATTTTGATGCTGGCAACGGTGACCGTGCTAAGACTTATAGGCAAACGCTGGCCTTGGCCAACGGTATGGATGTTGGCGTGTGCCGTTGTGGTTGTGGTTGATCCTTGGGCGCTGCTGCAAGCGGGTTTTTGGTTGAGCTTTGTAGCTGTGGGTGTATTGTTTGCAACAGAGCTTTCGACAGCTGCTTTGCAGCTTTCTGGGCGCGATCAGGCCGATTCTATGGCTTCACAAAAAACAAGCTGGATTGCAATATTCAGAAAGAAGCTATGGATGAGCGGACGCGAGCAATTCATCATCACCTTGGTACTTGCACCGTTGACGCTGTTGCTTTTTGGTCAAGTTTCAGTGGTGGGGCTTGTGGCGAATGTCTTGGCGATACCATGGGTGACGCTGGTTGTGACGCCCTTGGCGATGCTGGGTACGATATTTTCACCGATGTGGGATTTGGCAGGTCTGGCTGTTCATGCGTTAAGCCGTTTTCTGGCTTTGTTGGCTGCATTGCCGTTTGCGACTGTTTCAGTGGCTGTGCCGCCTTTGCTGATGAGTGCCATCGCGGTGCTCGGCGGAATTCTTATGGTGTCGCCTTGGCCGTGGCAATTTCGTTTTCTCGGTCTTCCTTTGTTGTTACCTGTTCTATTGTGGCAAGCACCACGTCCTGCGAATGGGCAATTTGAGATGATTGCTGCCGATGTAGGCCAAGGCAATGCGGTGATTGTACGAACTGCAAACCACACACTGGTGTATGACGCTGGACCGCGCTATTCCGTTGACAGTGATGCGGGTCACAGGGTGTTGGTCCCGCTATTGCGAACTAAAAATGAGAGTGTTGATACCGTCATGCTCAGCCACCGTGATATTGACCATTCTGGTGGCATCAAGTCCGTGCTGGCCATGCATCCAAAAGCAAGCTTTGTCACTTCAATTGAAAGCACGCATGAGTTGCAATCGATTCGTCCTGCACAGCGCTGTATGGCGGGGCAAGCCTGGCAGTGGGACGGTGTTGATTTTGCTGTACTTCACCCCTCTGCAGCAGATTACGAGTCGCCTCAAAAATCAAACGCCATGAGTTGTGTATTGCGCATCAGCACATTGCAAGCCAGTGTTTTGTTGGCAGGCGATATTGAGCTTGCGCAAGAGGCAAAGCTGGTATCGGATCAGCAAAATGGTGATCCAGGAAATTTGAACAGCACAGTTTTAAAAAGCAACGTGTTGTTAGTGCCACACCATGGCAGCAAAACCTCGTCTAGCGCTGCATTTTTAGATGCTGTTCAACCACAGATCGCCGTTGTTCAAGCTGGCTATAGAAATCGTTTTGGACATCCAGCACCCAATGTGCTGGAGCGCTACAAGGAACGCAATGTAAAAGTGATGGACACTGCACGTTGTGGTGCAATGCTATGGTCTAGTTCGTCGCCTGATGAGACGCGTTGCCAGCGTGACATTGGTAAACGGTATTGGCACCATCAAGTTCCATAGACTTGATTCGTTGTGGAATTCGTTTAAGTTGTCTATTTACCCATTTGCTGCGCTACTTCGCGCCCCAAATCAATCACCGACATCGCGTAGTAGCTGCTCCAGTTGTAGCGGGTGATGGTGTAAAAATTTTCTGTTCCAGCCACATAGCTTGGTGTATTGCCGGGAATGCTGGGGTCACCATTTTGCAGCTCTATCAACGCCAGCGGTCCAGTATGCGCAGCACCTGCAGCATTCAAATTCACGCCCTTGGCCGTGAAGCTGGTAACACTGAACGTCGGCAAAATATCTGGTGCCATCAAAGCATCCATGTCTAATTTTGCAGTATCAAAAGTAACCGGATAGTGCGTTGGCATGCCTGGCTGCCACTTGAATGCTTTGAAATAGTTAGCTACCGAACCAATCACATCGGCTGGACTGGTGAACAAATCGACCTTGCCATCTTCGTCAAAGTCTATCGCGTACTTCACCCAGCTGCTAGGCATGAATTGTGGTAAACCCATGGCTCCCGCATAGCTGCCGCGCGGTGACAATGGGTCAACGGAAGAGCGTGATGTGAGTGATAAAAAATGTTCTAACTCGCCTTTAAAAAACGCTTGTCGCTCAACAGCTCGAGGATGCGAGGCAGGGAAGTCAAAAGTCAAGGTCGTTAGTGCATCAATCACGCGGTAGCTACCAGTATCGCGTCCATAAATGGTTTCAACACCGATGATGCCAACGATGATTTCAGCTGGTACACCATATTCCTTTTCTGCTTTGGCTAAAGTAGCCGCGTTGTCTTGCCAAAATTTCACGCCAGCTTTGATGCGAACAGAGTCAATAAACCGGCTGCGATACACGCGCCAGTTTTTGGCAACGCCTCTGGGGGCTGGCTGCATCAGCCGTGAGATTTGCCCAATGTTTCTGGCTTGGCCAATCGCGTTGCGCACCCATTGCTTGTCTAAATCACGCCTCTCTGCGATGTCATCAGCCATCTGCATGGCATCTTCACGTGTGGCATAGAGTTCGTATTGGGTTGGGGACTTTGAACTCGTCTGCCTTTTGGTGATATTTTGAGCCGTAGCCAACGTGTTTGTTGCTTGTATAGCTATAGATAATATAGTAAAAATTAATCTTTGCTGCATTTTAAAAAGTTTTAATTTCTGCTAATTTCAATGAATTGTCGGTATTGATTGCTATTTTACTGGCCATACAAGGTTTTTAAGCCCAGATTTCAAGCTTGCAAGGTCCGCGTTGCGTATGTGCTGACGGTAGCGAAGTTCTTCAAGCTGAATCAGCCAAGCTGCAAGAGGTTTGGCAGATTCTCCAAAATGGGTGATTGTGATAAGAGCAAGTTCGCGTGGTGGCATATTTTCAGGGCTTGCTAAGCCAGTTTTTGCCAATCGTGCACGCACTGAAGAAAGCAAGCGCAGCCAAGGATCATGCTGTCGCTTGTCCCACGTTGTCCAGGCGATTCCCAGCAAGCTGACGGTTACGATGATGGCGATCAACACATAACTCAAATCTGCCCAACTCGGAGATGAGAACCCCAGATTTTTCAGCACATTCAATTGTGTCGCTTCAGAATAATTCAGAATTTTTTGATTCCACGTGTTGTTCACCGCATCCCACACGTCGCGAAGCTGCAGCAATGGGTTGTAGCCACTATTGCCTAAAGTACTGATCCATAGATTTGATATCGCCCCGCCAAACACACCACTAGGAGCACTTAAACGCTGCAGTGAATCTATGCGCTGCGGTGCAACGGCCGATGTGGGGTCAACGCGCACCCAGCTTCCTACGGTGCTGCCATCTTCTTTGCCTGCCTGCCATACCTCCGCCCAAGCGTGCGCATCGCTTTGTCGGACGACCCAGTAGCCATCAACCGCATTGAATTCACCCCCTTGGTAGCCAGTGACAATACGAGCAGGAACGCCCATAGCTCGCATGAGCACGACAAACGACGAGGCGATGTGTTCGCAAAATCCAGCTTTGCGGTCAAACCAAAATTCATCTGCTGTGTTGTCACCATACACGCCCGGCTCTAGCGTGTACTCGTAGCCGCCAGTTCGTAGTTTTTGCATCACTTCGCGCGTCAAACTCAGCGCGTCAGCTTGGGTCAAGCGTGCATCTCGTTTGATTTCAGCAGCGAGTTGCAGCGTACGCGGGTTATAGCCTTTGGGTAAGCTCACATAGCTTTGCAAACTCAAACCTCTATTTTCGGGGCCATAGCTGAACTGTGAGTGACTTTGCGCTTTGTAGCGCACCAACTCGGTGATCGGGCGATTTGTGAGCCATTGCAAATCTGGTGTCATGCGCAGCTGGTAACCCGCCAGTGCGGGAGCAGATGTCGCGGCATCCACTGTAAACAGCCAAGGTTTATTGCTAGGTTCTAGGGTCACTTCATAATCGAATGGCTGGCCTGAAAATCTCAAGTTGCTTGGCAAACCAGAGCCAAATGAAGGAAGCCATTCGCGTCCATCAAAGTTTGAAAGCACGGGGCCGCGCAGATATCTCTCGCTGGCTGGCGGCGGTTTGCCTTCAAATTTGATACGCATGGCGATGCTTTCATCCAGCGCTAAATTGGCAATGGTGCCCACCCGCATGTTTGCACTTAAACCTGATTTTCCCTGCAAAGGCCCGCCTGGCGTGCCCCACAAAGGAGCAAGCCGTGGAAACAACATGAACAACACCACCATGATGGGCGCACCCAGTAGCGCCATCTTCCCCGCAATCCTTGCCGCCGCTATCAACGGTGGCTTGCCCACAGGCATGTGTGCGTTGACCAAAGCTGTCAACAAACCCATCAGCGCCACAAGCATGGCAAAGGCAATCAGCAGCGATTGGGAAAACAAGAAGTTGCTCAACATGCAAAAGAAGCAGAGAAAAAAGACCACAAACGCATCTCGTTGCGCACGCAGCTCCAAGGTTTTGAGCGCCAGCAAGATCACCAGCAAGGTCACACCAGCATCGCGCCCCAAGATCGTTTTATGCGTGGCGAATGTCGCAGCAACAGCCACGACCAGCAAAGTAACCAACCACCAGCGGCTGGGCAGCGGTTGAGACTTCCAAGCCAGCATGCCCCGCCACACCAAGACACCCGCTACCAAGCCGCTGCACCACAATGGCAAATGCGACACTTGCGGCAAAACCACGGCGGCGATGACGAGTAGCAGAAACAACGTGTCTCGGCTGTCACGGGGAAGATTTTTAAGCGTCGTGGTAAATTTATTCAACATAAACTTATGTTCAATACAAAGCCAGTGTTTGCAAGCACTGCTGTTGATGTGCGTCGCCGCTGGCTGGCGAAATCTCAGCTTTCGGCAGCCGCAGCCCATACACCAAACCAAGTGCCTCAGCCTGTACGATCCAAGCACATAGGCGCGAAAGCGAAGCTTCTGCATCTGCACAGCCCGTACGTGAAAAATCCAGCCACAGCTCTTGCGCGGCAGCATGCTGCGTATCGCGGCTGATCAAATTGACTGAGGGGCTGGGGTCATCTGCATCCACCGTGGCCCAAGTTTTTGCCACCTTTTTCCACACAATGTGCTTTATCGGGTCGCCACGGCGGTAGGCGCGTATGCCGTCGAATTCACCTGTCGCTTTTGTCTGCGCCTGTTTGGCGTCGCCGGACAGCGGTTCGCCAGCAGGTAAAGCAGGTGCATTGGGCTCGATGGCGGGGTAAACCCACACGTGCATCGCTGGGCGTATGACCGTCCACACCCGAAACGTCCCCATTGGAAAGCGCGTTTCTGCCGTCAGTGTGGGTAGCCTGTGCTTGCCGCGCGGCATGGGTTCTCCTGCGATTTGAACCGTTGTGCTGCCTTGCGCCGGCACATCTGCCCAAGTCCAATGCGACAGATTCAAAACACTCATACCGATGCCATGCCTGAGGGTTTTGCCGGCATTGCTAAAAACAAGCTCAAAATTAACTATAGCCGGCGTAAAGTATGCATGAGGTGCTATTATATTTATAGCTATTCCGCGCAGGTTGGCATGCCCAATATGCATGCCCACCAAAACGCTTCCACCTATCAAAAACGTCAACAAATAGCCCAGATTTAGCTGATAGTTGATGCTGGCTACCAACAGCACCAGCAAAGTCACCACCATCATCCAACCCGCTTTGGTGGGCAAGATGTAGACATTGCGCTGGTTCAGGAGCATGCTGTCGGTTAACGGCAATCTGGCTTCAAACCATTGCTGAAAACGTTTTCTAAAAAAGCCCATACCAGGTGTCTAAAGCTAATTTAAGACAAAGCAACTGCGTCCAACATCGCCCGAACTTGCGCACTGGCGCTGCGCCCCGCGCTGCTGATGGGGTGCAGCCTGTGCGCGACGGTTTGCACCATCACAGCGCGTATATCGTCGGGTGCGACGTAGTCTCGCCCGCTGAGCAGTGCCTGCGCTTTGGCCGCACGCAACAGCGCAATGCCCGCGCGTGGACTTAATCCCTGCAAAAACCAACTACCAGAGCGGGTGGCGGCTATCAAATCCTGCAAATAATTTAAGAGCGGTTCAGAGGCGTGGATTTTCAGCACTTGTTGCTGTAATTCTCCCAATTCGGTGACTGTCAAAAGTGCAGGCAGCGCATCCACCACAGTACGTGTATCCCCATTGGTCAATAAACTTCTCTCAGCCAATCGATCAGGGTAGCCCAGAGAAATACGCATCAGAAACCGATCCAGCTGAGATTCTGGCAGAGCATACGTGCCCAGTTGGTCATGCGGATTTTGCGTGGCGATGACGAAAAAGGGCGAGGGCAGGGCGCGGGTTTCGCCTTCAACGGTGACTTGCTTTTCTTCCATGGCTTCCAACAACGCACTTTGTGTTTTAGGGCTGGCGCGGTTGATTTCGTCAGCCAGCAGCACTTGCGCAAATAGGGGGCCAGGATGAAACACAAACGATTGGCTGGCACGCTCGTAAATCGACACACCGCTTAAATCGCTGGGCATCAGGTCGCTGGTGAACTGTACGCGGGAAAACTGCAGCCCAAACGTACGCGCCAAGGCATGCGCCAAGGTGGTTTTGCCGACCCCGGGCACGTCTTCAATCAGCAAATGCCCACCCGCCAGCAGGCAGGCCACACAGTCTTGCACTTGTTCAGCTTTGCCAACGATGACGCTGTTGAGTTGGGCTAACAGAGCTCTTAGTTTGCTTTGAATATTGACTTGGGTCATGGTTTGTGCATTTATCGCTTTAAAGGATGTAGACTGGGATTTCTCTTCGGATATTTTTGCACTATTATGGATACCAACAAGGCGTATCTTTGCGCAAAACCCTAAACATAGCATTTAATCCATCATGACGAGTCGCACTGGTTATTTCACCCACCCCGATTGCCGCAAACACGAAATGGGTCGCGGTCACCCCG
>JAYSZH010000146.1:0-26826 GCA_043738155.1 Polaromonas sp.
CTTCAATGTGGTGGCTTGGCATGGCAATTTAGCGCCGTTCAAATACGACACCGCCAATTTCATGACGATCGGCTCCATCAGCTTTGACCACCCTGATCCGTCCATCTTCACGGTATTAACGTCACCGACCGACACGCCAGGCACAGCCAACTGCGACTTTGTGATCTTCCCGCCGCGCTGGATGGTGGCGGAAGACACCTTCAGACCACCGTGGTATCACCGCAACCTGATGAGTGAATTCATGGGGCTGGTGCAAGGCCAGTACGATGCCAAAGAGGAGGGCTTTGTCCCAGGTGGCGCATCGCTGCACAACTGCATGGTGCCGCACGGACCGGATGCAGACGCGTTTATCAAAGCCAGCAATGCTGATTTGAAGCCGCATAAGTTGGACAACACCTTGGCCTTTATGTTTGAAAGCCGCTACCGATTTGTACCGACGGCGTTTGCGATGGATGGTAATTTATTGGATAAAAAATATACGGCGTGTTGGTCGGGCTTAAAAGATCAGTTTCAGTAAATTTTGTACCACTTGGTACATATTTCAATTAAGATAGGGAAAAATAGCACAACAATTCCAAAAAGCATATGAATAACTTAAATCGTGAAGCTATCCAAGAAGGCGCAAATCCGCTTGGCATGGAAGGCATTGAGTTCATCGAATACGCCACGGCGCAGCCGCAGCAACTTGGTCAAGTGTTAGAGAAAATGGGTTTTCGCCCGATTGCAAGGCACCGCTCGCGCGAGGTGTTGTTGTACCGCCAAGGCGATATCAACGTCATCGTTAATGCGCATGGTCAGTCTTATTTGACTGGTTTGCCTAGCTCGGGAGCTTTGTCTGATAAACCGGTCATCGCTGCGATGGCATTGCGTGTTCGTGACGCGTCCACCGCCTACAAACGCGCCCTACAACGCGGCGCGTGGGCCATTCCTACCAATGTTGAAGTCATGGAGCTGAACATTCCCGCCATTCACGGCGTGGGTTCAAGTCGTATTTACTTTATCGATCGCTACAAAGAGTTCTCGATTTACGATGTTGATTTCACGCCAATTCCGACGGTAGACCAGCATCCACCAGCGGTTGCAGGTTTGCACTTTTTTGGCATCGTGCAATACATCGGCAACGACCGTACCGAAGATTGGACCGAGTTTTACCGCGAGTTGTTTGGTTTTTCTGAATTGAGCACAGGGCAGCATTTTGGTATTTTGCCCAAAGGTCGCATTTTGCGCAGCCCGTGCGCCGCGCCAAACCATTTCTATTTGCAGCTCATAGAGCCAGAGTTGGGCGTGTTGGATGTCAAAGACGACGAATGCTTGCAGCGCATGGGTTTGGGCACGCCAAATGTCAGTGCAACCGTTGACCAGCTTTTGAAAGCGGGCGTTGAGTTTTTGGTCTCTAAAGATCCCGCAGACATACACAAAGGCGCTTTAACCAGAACACAAATGGGCAGTGTGACGTTTGAGTTGGTGCACGACGACCGCGTGGGTGCTTGACCATGAGCCAATTTGTAGGAAATATCGATGATTTTGGGATGGACACCATCTCATTTGCCGGCCCATTAGAAGCCAAGCTAAAGGCCACCCGCGAAGCTGGCTTTAGTCAAATCATGCTGGCAGCGCGCGATTTGGTGGGCCATGCCGACGGTTGGCAAGCGGCAGTTGCTGCTGTCAAAGCCAGCGGTTTGCGGGTAACGGGTTTTCAGGTGTTGCGCGATTTTGAAGGCTTGTCTGGCCATTTGCACGAGTACAAAATCGACATCGCCAAATCGATGTTGGAAATGTGTCATGCTTTAGATTGTGGCGTCATGCTGATGTGCTCCAGCACCTCCACCCATGCGACGTCGGATACCGACGCTTTGGTCAAAGACCTGCGCAAGTTGGCGATGTTGGCCATCCCGATGAACATCAAAATCGCCTACGAAGCATTGTCTTGGGGGCGAACCATCAACCAATTCCCAGAAGCCTGGGACCTGGTTTGCCGTGCCGACATGCCCAATCTAGGCTTGGGTTTTGACTCTTTCCACATGTTTGCGACCAACACGCCGTTGGAAGACCTAGAAATGCTGGACCCTAGCAAGATTTTCTTGGTACAACTGGCGGATTTCATGTGGACCGAAATCAAAACCGTAGAAGAGCGCATCACCACCGCCCGCCACTTCCGAGTGTTCCCCGGTGAAGGCGTCCACAGCGAAGCCTTGGCGGCACTGACATCGAAACTGCACGAACTGGGCTACCGTGGCGACTACAGCTTTGAAGTCTTCAATGACGACTACCAAGCCATGCCGCTGGAAAGCGTCGCCAAACGCGCTCGGCAATCAGCGCTGTGGTTGAGCGAAGGCGTGCTGCGTCGGTCTGTGCCTTTGCCGAATCAAATCAAGCTGAAGCGTTAGTTTTCGTAACGATTTTTGCTATTATTTTTATAGCTGCTTAGGTAGCAAATACGCCGGCTATTGGCATTTTAGTGAGTCTCAGTCGAAGATCGCGACTGCTCGCGTCCAGCCAGCCGATGCCCCGCGAATTTTCACGGGGAAGCAGGCGATCGTGAATCCGTGGTCTGGAAGAGCCTCGAGGTTGTGCAATTTTTCGAGATGGCAATACCCGATGTCGCGTCCAGCCTTGTGCCCTTCCCAGATCAGGGAGGCATCCCCCGAAAGCTGGTACTTCTCAGCGGTATGCGCGAACGGCGCATCCCAGCTCCAGGCATCAGTCCCCGTAAGTCTTACCCCCTGCTCAAGCAGGTACATGGTTGCCTCATAGCCCATGCCGCACCCAGCCAAGACGTAGTCGTCATGACCATAGCGTGAACCCGCGCGTGTATTGATAACCACGATATCGAGCGGTTGCAGGACATGCTGGATGCGGGCCAGTTCCAGCTCGACTTCCTGGGCGGATACCACGTGGCCATCCGGCAGATGCCGGAAATCCAGTTTTACGCCAGGCCTGAAACACCAGTCGAGCGGGATCTCATCAATCGTCTTCGAGCGCTCAGCCTTGCCAAACGCTTTGTTCATGGTACTGTGAAAGTGGTACGGGGCGTCCAGATGAGTGCCGTTGTGAGTCGACAACCGAACCCATTCCACGGCCCAACCCTCGCCGTCAGGCAAATCGCCCTTTTGCAGCCCCGGGAAGAAAGACGCGATCTGCTCCACACTGGTCTCATGGGTCACGTACTCGATGTGCGGCTTGAACGCGGGCGGATCACTAACGACGTCGTTCTCGAGGTAGATGGACAGGTCGACGAAACGGTTAGCCATCCTAGTCAGCCTTGATGTCATTGTCTTTCACGACCTTGCCCCAGGACTGCGTATCAGCCGCAAGGAACTTCGAGAAGTCATCTTGCGTCCCCCCTACAGGGGTCAGGCCGAGGTCTCGCAGCTTGCGGCGAAAGTCCTCTGATCCGATGATTTCTCGGGACAGGTCAACCAGTTTACCAACCACCTCGGGCGGGGTACCCTTGGGTGCTAGGAGGCCGTGCCAAGAGTCGCCGGTGAAGCCTCGTACGGTTTCAGCGATGGCAGGAACTTCCGGCAGAGCATCCACTCTCGTTGGTCCCGTTACAGCCAAGGCGCGCAGCTTGCCTCCCTTGATTTGCGGGATGGCAGTCGTACTCGGCTCGAAGGATGCATCGATCTGGCCGGAGATGATGTCGGTGATACCACCGTCCTTATATGGCACATGGGTCATCTGGATCCCAGCGGCATTGTTGAACCAAGCCATGGCAACGTGGGTGCCCTGCCCGATTCCATAGCTCGCGTAATTCATCTTGCCGGGTCGGCTTTTCGCCGCATTCACAAACTCTGGCAACGTCTTAATTGGCGAGTTTGCCGAGACAACCAGCACGTAGGGAACGGACAGCACTCGCACCACCGGCACAAAGTCTTGCGGCTTATAGGGAAGTGTCTTGTAGATATAAGGATTGATGGACGTGGTGTTGTTGACCGTGTAGAGCAGTGTGTAGCCGTCAGCTGGTGCCGTGGCGACAGCCTGAGCGCCAATGATGGTGCTCGCGCCCGGGCGATTGTCGATCACCACGGGCTGACTGGTTGCTTTCGCCAGCTTGTCGCCCCATAGCCGAGCAATCACGTCTGGCGATGAACCTGCGGGAAAAGGAACGACGACTTTGATGACCTTCGATGGGTAGCCCGATTGCGCCCATGCAGCCATGGGCAATAGCACGGCACCGAAGACCACACCAAGGATGTTACGTTGATAGTTTTTCATTTTTTCTCCTACTTTTAGTTAAAATGCGACGCCGTCGGCGCCTTTGAGTTGCAACATTTCGCGCGCCTCCGCTGGCGTAGCGATTTCGTAATCCAGCTGCTCCAGGATGAGCCGAATCTTCCGAACTTGCTCGGCGTTGCTGGTCGCAAGTTGTCCGCGCCCCAGATACAAACTGTCTTCTAGACCCACTCGGACATGAGCACCAAGAATCGCGGCATATGTGAGCAGCGACATCTGGTGGCGACCAGCGCCAAGAACCGACCACTGGTAGTCGTTGCCGAAAAGACGATTGGCGGTCTGGCGCAGAAACGTGACGTTGTCCGGATCCGGGCCGATGCCGCCGAGAACGCCGAAGATGGTTTGAATGAAGAACGGCGGCTTGATCAAACCCGCGTCAACGAAATGCGCTAAGTTGTAGAGGTGACTTGCGTCGTAGCACTCGAATTCAAAGCGCGTACCGCACCCTTCACCCAGCTCCTTCAGAATACGCCTTATGTCCCGGAAGGTATTGCGGAAGATCACGTCTTCTGTGCCCTCGACGTAGTCCTTTTCCCAGTCGTACCGCCATTCTTTGATCTTCGCGGCTGCAGGATGGATGGAAAAATTCATGGAGCCCATATTCAGGGAAGCCATTTCCGGCCTGAAGCGCATAGGAGGGGCCAGCCGCTCCTCTAGCGTCATTTTGGTCGAACCACCGCTGGTGATGTTGATCACTGCGTCGGTCGCCGCTCGTATTGCGGGCAGAAATTCCGCGAACACGTCTGGATCTGCGGAGGGTCTCCCGTCTACTGGGTCCCTTGCATGCAAATGCAGGATAGACGCGCCGGCTTCCGCCGCATCGATCGCTTGGCGTGCAATGTCTTGCGGTGTCAGCGGCAGGTACGACGACATGGTCGGCGTGTGGATGGCGCCGGTGATTGCGCTTGTGATGATGACTTTGCGTTGAGTATGGGTCATGGCAGTAGTGTGTGGATAATGGGTGATAAAAATGTATATGTTATTTAACTCAATGTCAAGCTACTTTATATGAAGCAAGATTCCGTCGATGAACTGATCCACCGCTGGCACCTCGAGCGCCCCGATTTGGATCCTTGGCCCTCGGGTATAGCGGGGCGCATTTTTCGTCTCACGGTGCGTCTGCGTAAGCATGCCGAGGAGTGGCTCGGCATCCTAGGCTTGACCTGGGAGACATTCGAGATCCTCATGGCGCTCAGGCGTAGCGGCCCGCCCTACGAGATGAAGCCGACCGCGCTGTACAAGGCAACCCTCTTGACCTCCGGTGCCATGACCAACCGGCTCGACCGTGCTGAAGCGACTGGCTTGATCGTCCGAACTGCGGACCCTGTGGACAGGCGGGGTGTAGTGATTAGGCTCACGCCCGCAGGAATGAAAATGGCCGACGCTGCGGCAAGTCGTTACTACGAAGAGTCCAGCGCGCTTATGGGCCACCTCGACAAGATGCAGCGGAAGGATCTCTCTGACTTGTTGCGCGTACTGCTGTCAGAACTCGAGGACGACGTGAAGCAATCGCCGCAAGAGAGGTCACATTCGGGGGAGGGAAAGCGAAATTGAGTCTCGAAACTCGAAAAGCTAGCAAGAACTTGCTCATGGCGACATTGGTTAATCAAGGGTAAATCCTAATCAAAAGAGACAACCGTTCATTTACACTTTGAGAATGAACGAACTAGTACATTCAGTAAAGACTGCGAAACCAACAGCTAAATTGGTAGTCAAAAATGCATCTAAAATTGCTATTAAAAATATAGCTACTAAAGAAATAAATACGCCGGCTAGAGCCGAAAAAACCAGTCGTACAAATGACCCTGCACGCACCATGGCGGGTATCTTGGAGGTGGCAACGGCGGAGTTTGCGGCCAAGGGTTTGAGCGGGGCGCGGATTGACGAAATTGCCTCTATTACCAAAACCAGCAAGCGCATGATTTACTACTATTTTGAGAGTAAAGAAGGCTTGTATGTTGCTGTCTTGGAAGAGGCGTATCGCCGCATCCGGCAGATTGAGCAGCAGCTGCATCTGGAGGATTTGGCACCAGAAGAAGCGCTGCGAAAGCTGGTCGGCTTCACGGTGGACTACCAGTGGAACAACCCTGATTTTGTACGGTTGGTGATGAATGAAAACATCCATCGGGGCGAGTTTTTAGCGCAAAGCAAGACGATTCAAGGTTTGAACATTCCTGTGGTGCACGCTGTTCTACAGGTGTATGAACGCGGGGTGGAGCAGGGCGTTTTTAGGCCAAACTTAGACCCTTTGGATTTGCACATGACGATGTCGGCTTTGAGCTTTTTCAATGTGTCAAACCACCATACGTTCTCATTGATTTTTAAGTATTCGCTTGAAAATGCGGCCAATTACCAAGCTCGGCGGGAAAGCATCATTGAGACTATGGTGCGTTATGTACGAAAGTAGATACTAGCTATACAGTTATTCGTTAAGTAGATAAGGGTTTGTCCTAATTCGTTAAAACTAACCAGTTAGTACATTAGCAGCATTGCTTATAAAAGGAGACTTTTGATGATTCAATCTTGGCTCGATAAATACTGTCGGCTGCTCACCATGCTGATGGTTGTAGCACTGGGCATCATGGTGGTGTTGGTGTTTGCCAATGTCGTTTTACGCTATGCGTTCAACTCAGGCATCACCTTGTCGGAAGAGTTGTCGCGTTGGTTGTTCGTTTGGCTCACCTTTATGGGGGCTATCGTTGCCATGCACGAAGGCACGCATTTAGGCACGGACATGTTGGTATCGCGTTTGTCGGTGCGGGGCAAAAAGTCTTGCCTGGTGCTTGGGCATGTGTTGATGCTGTATATCTGCTGGATGCTGTTCAAAGGTTCGCTAGACCAAGTCAAAATCAATTGGGAGTCAACCAGTGCTGTGATGGAAGTATCGCAAGCATTTTTCTACAGCTCGGGCTTGGTTTGTGCCGCGTCTGGCGCGGTGATTTTGCTGAATCATTTGTGGCGTCTGCTCAGAGGCGAGCTATCTGAGGCTGAGTTGATCAGTATCAGGGAGTCCGAAGAGGAGCCCATCGACGTTCCTAAGCCCGTCCAATAAGCCATAGAAAAATACATCAAAGAAGAACAAATCATGACTATCCTCGTTTTCTTAGGCTCGTTGTTGGCTTCTATGGCATTAGGTATTCCTATTGCTTTTTCGTTGTTGATTTGTGGCGCGGCCTTGATGCTGCACATGAACATGATGGATGCGCAAATTTTGGCGCAAAACATCATGGAAGGCGCAAACAGCTTCCCTCTATTGGCTGTGCCATTCTTTATGTTGGCCGGTGAAATCATGAACACGGGCGGTTTATCGCGGCGTATTGTGGACTTTGCGATGGCCTTGGTCGGTCACATTCGTGGTGGCTTGGGCTATGTCACGATTTTGGCAGCTTGTATTTTGTCGGCATTGTCGGGCTCTGCCGTGGCTGATGCCGCCGCATTGACGGCGTTGCTGCTGCCAATGATGGTCAAAGCGGGCCATGACAAAGCGCGAAGCGGAGGCTTGATCGCTGCTTGTGGCGTGATCGGCCCCATCATCCCACCATCGATTGGCTTTGTGATTTTTGGCGTAGCCGGTGGTGTGTCTATTACCAAGCTGTTTTTAGCGGGCATCTTCCCAGGCATCTTGTTAGCTGCTGGTTTGTGGGCGACATGGTGGTGGTTGACGCGTAAGGAAGACCTCGTTCCGCCAGCTCAGCGCTCAAAAGGCGAAGTCTGGGCGGCTTTCAAAAGTGCGGGTTGGGCGTTGACGCTGCCTTTGATTATTTTGGTCGGCTTGCGTATGGGTGTGTTTACACCGACTGAGGCCGCCGTGGTTGCTGCCGTTTTCGCGTTGTTTGTTGCCAGCGTGATCTACAAAGAGCTGAAATTGAGTCAACTCTATGAGGTGTTTGCAGCGGCAGCCAAAACGACGGCTGTGGTGATGTTTTTGGTGGCGGCGGCGATGGTGTCTGCATGGTTGATCACCGTTGCGCGCTTGCCGGATCAAATTGTCAGTTTGCTCCAGCCGCTGTTGGATAGCCCCAAGTTGCTGATGTTTGCCATCATGCTGTTGGTGATGGTGGTCGGTACAGCCATGGACATGACGCCTACCATTCTTATCTTGACTCCCGTGTTGATGCCTTTGGTCAAAGCAGCCGGGATCGACCCCGTCTATTTCGGCGTGATGTTCATCATCAACAACTCTATTGGTTTGGTGACGCCGCCAGTGGGCACGGTGCTGAACGTGGTGGCTGGCGTAGGCCGAATGAAGATGGATGAGGTGACACGTGGCGTCATGCCGTTCATGATTGTGCAGTTTGTCGTGATGTTTTTGATGGTGTTATTCCCTGACCTGGTCATGGTGCCAGCTAAGTGGCTGTACAGATAAAAGTTATTCTTTCTGTCGTCCTAATGTAGCGATGCTACGTTAGGGTTTTAACAAAGCAAATGAGTTAGCGCGCCATTTGCCAAGTTTGTGTGTAAAGCGTGCTGTGTTTTGGATTAGTTCAGTTTAGTTTTTTATAACCCGTGGAGACCCTTATGAAACGTCTATTTGTTAAATCTTTGTTGGCTGTAGCTGCAATGGCAACTGTTGGTATGGTGAGCGCGCAAGAGCGCGTGCTCAAGTTTGGTTTGAGTGGGCCAGAAGGTCACCCGGCTGTTGTTGGCATGAAACAATTTGCTGCTGCCGTTGAAGCGAAATCAGGCGGAAAAATGAAGGTGCAATTGTTCCTCAACTCAACATTAGGTACTGACCAAGCTGTTGTGTCATCCATCAAGGGCGGCACGGTGGATATGGCAGTGATGAACAGCGGTATTTTGGCCTCAGAAGCTAAAGAACTAGCTATTTTCGACTTTCCATTCTTGTTCGCCAATGAAAAAGAGTCTGACGCGATTGTTGACGGTCCAGTTGGCAAAAAAATGCACAGCTTGCTCGAAGCTAAAGGCTTGATCGGTTTGTCATACTGGGAATTGGGCTATCGCCAAATCACCAACAGCAAGAAAGCTTTGAATAAAGTTGAAGATATTGAAGGTTTGAAGCTTCGCGTGATTCCGAACCCAATCAATGTGGCTTGGGTGAAAGCATTGGGCGCAAACCCGACACCTATGCCTTTCGCTGAAGTGTATGCTGGCTTAGATCAAAAAGCGATTGATGGTCAAGAGAATCCAGTTTCTGTGATTGCTTCAAATAAATTCTGGGAAGTTCAAAAGCACATTGCTTTGACCAACCATCAGTACAACCCACAGTCAGTTATTTTCAGCAAGAAAGTTTGGGACACCTTGACACCAGCTGAGAAGAAAATCATTGATGAGTCTTCTGACGAAGCCGCAAAAGGCCAACGCGCTGCTTCACGCGCTGCAGTATCTGCAAACTTGGAATTGTTGAAGAAAAACGGCATGACAGTGACCCAGTTTGCACCCGCAGAAGTTGCTAAATTGCGCGAGAAAATGAAGCCAGTGATTGCACAATTCAGTGCCAACGTGGGCGAAGCAACCGTCAATGAAATGATGGCTGAATTGGCAAAATTACGCAAGTAATTAACCCTAGTGGCGCAGATGCCTAAATGCGAAGGTGTCTGCGCTTTTTTTTGTGTTGGTTGATAAGTTGTGAATTTTTTGAATGACTAAGATTCGAATTGCCGTAGCTGGCGTTGGCCTGATTGGTCAAGCACACATCAAAGTTTTGGGGCGTAGCCCAAGCTGCATGTTGTCAGCTATTGTTGATCCATCGCCTGCAGCTGTAGAAGTCGCCGCAAGAGAAGGCGTTCCACTTTATAAAACCATTGATGAATTGCTGTCGACGAATCGCCCAGATGGCTTGATTCTGGCAACACCCAATCAATTTCATGTTTCGCAAGCGCTGCAATGTATGGAAGCGAAGCTTCCGATTCTTTTAGAAAAACCTATTGCCACCACAGTGGCTGAAGGTGAAAATATTGTTGCCATGGTAGCTGCGACGGGTGCCAAAGTGCTCATCGGGCACCACCGTGCACACAGCCCCATCATGGCCAAGGCTAAAGAGGAGGTTGATTCAGGCAAATTAGGTAAGCTGGTCGCCTTCATGGGAAGTGCGATATTTTTTAAGCCAGACCATTACTTTGTGGATGCACCGTGGCGCAAAGAATTGGGCGCAGGCCCGATTTTGATCAACATGATCCACGAAGTACATAACCTGCGTATGCTGTGCGGCGATATTGCTGCCGTGCAGGCTTTTGCCAGCAGTGCGATTCGCGGCTTTGCTGTCGAGGATACGGTTGCTATCAATTTGCGATTTGTAAACGGTGTGCTCGGCACATTCATGTTGTCAGATACGGCGGCGAGTGCCAAAAGCTGGGAGCAAACCTCGCAAGAAAACAAATCATATGCCAGCTATGATGACGAAGATTGCTACGTCATCACTGGAACCCACGGCACTTTGTCAGTACCAACGATGCGCTTGAAAAGTTATGTCAATGATGAAGACCGCTCTTGGTGGAAAGCATTTGATGCAAGTGTTGTCAGCATGATGCGAGACGATCCACTAAAACTCCAAATCGAACATTTTGGCGCGGTGATTCGTGGTGAAACACAGCCGCTAGTCAGCGCCTATGATGGACTAGAAAATTTACGCGTCACAGAAGCTATTTTTGAATCCACAAAAACGGGCCAAGTCGTAGCGTTAAATGTTCATTAATTTCATATAAATTTAAAAGGAACAAACCATGAAAATTCTTATGCTCCACGGCATCAACCACAATATGTTTGGAAAGCGTGACCCTAAGCAGTACGGCACGATTACCCTGGACGAGATCAACGCCAATCTAACCTCGCTGGGAAAAGAACTGGGCACGGAGCTGGAGTTTTTTCAAACCAACAGTGAGGGCGATATGTGTGATCGCATTCATCAGGGCTACAAAGATGGTGTTGACGCCGTGCTCATCAACGCAGGCGCTTGGACACATTACAGCTATGGCATTCGTGATGCTTTGGCTATTTTGACTTGCCCAATAGTTGAGCTACACATGTCAAATATCCATGCGCGCGAAGCATTCCGCCATGTGTCGGTGTTTGCCGAGATCGTTAAAGGTCAAATTTGCGGTTTTGGTGAAGACAGCTATTTACTGGCTTTGCGAGCTGCGGTTACTGCTGCAAATGCAGCTAAGGGCGCTAAGCGATGATCACTGGCCATACGGAAATTATCGCGCATATAGGGTTTCCCACACACGCCTTCAAGGCTCCTATGATTTACAACCCGTGGTTTGAAAAAGCGGGTGTCAACGCTATCGTTGTGCCTATGGGCTGCCAAGCGCAAGACTTTCAAGCCTTTTTACCATCTGTTTTCAAGCTAAGCAATATTCGTGGTGCTTTGATCACCATGCCGCACAAGGTCACAACAGTAGGCTTGTTGGATGAAGTTTTGCCTACTGCTGCAATAGCCGGTGCATGCAATGCCGTGAGACGCACAGCAGACGGTTGCTTGCAGGGCGAGATGTTTGATGGCGAAGGTTTTGTACGCGGCGTTCTGCGCAAAGGCATGAAGTTGCAAGGTGCTCGGGCATTGGTGGTCGGTGCGGGTGGCGTTGGGTGCGCTATTGCTGCATCTTTGGCTGCTGCTGGTGTTGCTGCCTTGGGTTTGTTTGATGTCAATGCGGCATCTGCTGAAGGTTTAGCAGAGCGGTTACACCTGCATTACCCTGCACTGGAAGTGACGACAGGGTCGAACGACCCAGCCGGTTTTGACTTGGTTGTGAATGCCACACCCATGGGCATGAATGTTGGGGATGCCATGCCTATGGATGTTTCCCGCATTGCATCAACCACGTTTGTGGGCGAGGTAGTGATGAAAACAGAGATGACAGCGTTTTTGGCCGCTGCGGCTGCGCGTGGCTGTCGAGTGCAAATAGGCAGCGATATGCTGTTTGAACAAATCCCCGCTTACCTTGAGTTTTTTGGCCTGCCAAGTACAACGCCTGAAGAGTTGCGTGCTTTGGCAACGCTCCAATATGCTTAATCTTATCGGAAATTAACCGTCTGTATACGAGGAGTCAGTCCTTCGTTGCCCTACGCTGAACCGCTTCAACATAAGCTTGTCCGTCTGGAGCTTGCTTGTTTTGCTGGGCGTCCCAAATCATTTGACCCAAACATTCCATCACCACGTGATGGGCATCGTGCAGGGAATCGAGTCTGGCGGTCAGCAGTTCGACCGCTTGACGTATGCCGCGAGGCTGGTCGATCGAGCATTGCTCGGTGATGGTTAAATGCATGGACAAATGCAAAAACGGGTTGGTTTTGCCATCATCCGTGGTGATGACTTGGTTTAGACTCAATAAATCAGTTAAAGCTGCATCCACATCGTTTAAATTTGCATGGTATTCTGGGTGCTCATCAATCCACAAACTTGCTATGGTTTCAATAGCTTCTAAGGCAACATTGCTGCCGGCTTTGGCGTAAACTGAGCAAAAAAAACGCCTTACATCGGCCTGTGTGGGTTGATACAACATGTACTAATTCTAGACGACTTGAAAATTTCATGATATTTCCATTGATCACTGACCCATTTTTTTATGCCGTGGCCATACCCGCCGTTTTGCTGCTTGGCATCAGCAAAAGCGGCTTTGGCTCAGGATTTGGTTCTCTGGCTGTGCCCATGATGGCGATGGCGGTTACCGTGCCACAAGCAGCGGCTATTTTGATGCCTGTTTTGCTGGTGATGGATTTGCTCGGAATATCAGCTTTCAGGCGTGATTTTGATAAAAAATTGCTGAAGTTTTTATTACCTTGGGCTTTGGTAGGCACTGTTATCGGTACGTTGCTGTTCAAAGTATTGGATTCATCTACTGTGGCTGGCATTGTTGGTATTTTTACGTTGCTCTTTTTGGCGCAACGATTCGTATTTCCACCAAAACCTGACTCTGCCCCGCCGCCAAAATGGTTGGGTGCAATTTTGACTGCAACCGCAGGTTTCACCAGTTTCATAGCACATGCAGGTGGGCCCCCCATCAACGCTTATTTGATTCCTTTGAAACTTAAGCCCTTGGTGTTTGCTGCGACCATGTCATACCTGTTCTTCTTCATTAATTTGTCGAAGTGGGTGCCCTACGCGTGGCTGGGTTTGTTAGATATGCGTAATTTTGCGACATCCGTGGTTTTACTCCCATTGGCGCCCTTCGGCGTCTGGATCGGCATGCGTATCGCCAAACGCATTAAACCTGACTTGTTTTATAAATTGCTCTACACAGGCATGTTCTTAACGGGGTGTAAACTCGTTTGGGACGGTTTCAAGTAACGTTTTTTCCCGCCATCTCTCGCTCTTTAGCCATTTGCTCTGCAAGCTGCGCACGGCCTTGTTTCACTGAGCTGATGACCTTAGATCGGTCTTGGTAATGCGGGTGCATTTGCTCTAAAAGCTCAAAATTGTGCGTTCTGAAAAGCTGCACAATGCGGCTCGCATCCGGCTTTGCGTAGCCCAGTAGCTCTAAAACGCTGGTCGCGCTTTGCAAGCTGCTTTCAAACACTTCACGCTGAATCAATGTGACATCGCGGTCACGCAGCTTGTTCCAATGCGTTGCATCACGTGCGCGTACGACCAGTTGCAGTTGCAGAAAGTGTTCTTTGGCTAGGTCTACGATGGCTAAAGATTGCTCAACATCATCGACAGCGACGACCAAAATTTGCGCTGTAGCCGCGCCAGCCGTGCGCAGCAGGTCAAGCCGCGTGGCGTTGCCATAGAAAACGCGGTAGCCAAAGCTTCTGGCGGTTTCAATCATCTCTGCATCATGGTCAAGCACGGTGGTGGGAATGTCTTGTGCCAAAAGCAGTCTACCAATGATTTGTCCATAACGACCAAACCCCGCAATGATGATGGGCGCGGCTTGCTGCTCTGAAATCTCATCTGGCAGTTCAACGCCACAATTGGCATAGCGTGGGAGCCAAAGTTTGTCGATGGCAATCAAAATCAGCGGGCTGATCAGCATGGACAGCGCGACGACACCAATCAGCAAAGAAGCTGTCTCGGGCGGGAACACCTTGGCTCCGGCAGCGGCTTGAAACACGACAAAGGCAAATTCACCACCTTGTGCGAGCAGTAAAGTCAGTACGGGTCGCTCTTGAAACGGCACATTCATGAGGCGGGTAATACTGTAAATTACTATAAATTTAATAGCAATAAAAGCAATCAATACGCCGGCTATGAGCCAAGGGGAGTTGATCAAAACGGAGAAATCAATGCTCATGCCCACTGCTATGAAAAACAGCCCTAGCAACAGACCTTTGAACGGTTCGATATCCGTCTCTAACTCGCGGCGATATTCGCTTTCAGCCAGCAGCACACCCGCTAAGAAAGCGCCCAAGGCCATACTCAAACCCACAAACAGCATCAAAGCTGCAATACCAACGACTAAAAGCAGCGATGCAGCAGTGAAGATCTCAGGTGTTTTACTGCGTGCAATCCAGCGGAAGATGGGGCGCAACAAAAGCCTGCCACCAATCACAATTCCAGCAATTATTGCTATAATTTTAATAGCTGAATAGGCAATATTTACGCCGGCTGAGGTCTCATTCACCTCTAAACTGACGCCTAAAAGCGGAATCAAAGCTAAAATCGGTATAGCAGCCACGTCCTGAAACAATAAAATCGAAAAGCCAGCTTGTCCACTGCTGGTGGGTAGCAAATTGCGCTCTCCCATCACCTGCAGTGCAATCGCAGTGGATGACAGCGCCAAGCCCAGCGCAGCGACCAGTGCCGTCTTCCAGCCGCCCAAAGCGGTAGATACGGTCGGAATGAACAAGCTAGCACACCACAACGCGATGAACAAAACGGCCGCACAACCCATAACTTGAGCACTGCCCCAGCCAAAAATCGGTCTGCGCAAGCTCCACAAGCGCTTGGGTTCCAGTTCCAAACCCACCAAAAACAACATCAAAACCACGCCAAACTCGGCAAAATGCAAAATATCCTGCACATTTGTGACCAAACCCAAGCCCCAAGGCCCAATCGCCATGCCAGCCGCCAAGTACCCAATGATGCTGCCCAGTCCTAGCGCTTTGGAGACAGGTACTGCGATGACGGCTGCGCCTAGGTAGATTAAACTGTTGATGAGCCAAGAGGGGGCATGTTCCATATGTATTTTCTGCTTTTAGTGCTTTTGTGGCCTTAAGTATAGAGATAGACGGTACGAGCTTAGCCATATTTATTTTCAACTTTGGGGCATTAATCGATGAAAACATTTCAAACTTTGGCCGAATTAGCTGCCTGTGTGGGACAAGATGTCGCTGTCAGCGATTGGCTGACCATCACGCAAGAGCAAATCAACCAGTTTGCAGAGGCCACGGGTGATCGTCAGTGGATCCACATCGACCCCGAACGTGCCAAAGCTGGCCCATTTGGTGCGCCCATCGCCCATGGTTTTTTGACTTTATCGCTTTTGCCGCAGTTTTTTGCCTCGGCTTTGCACGTCACCCAAACGCGTATGGGGGTGAATTACGGTTTGAACAAAGTACGCTTTATGTCGCCTGTACCTGTGGGTAGTGCTTTGCGCGCAAGTTTGCATTTGGCTGCAGCGGAACCGATTGACAACAGCGGCATGCAGTTTACTTGGGACGTGACCATACAGCGCGAAGGCCTGAGCAAACCTGTTTGTGTGGCGCAATCCTTGTCGCGCAGTTATCCGTAAGTTTGCAATCGTATCAGCAGTTCTTAGGTGATTGGCGCTGCAAACCCATTCTGCCGCCAAGCCTCATACACGGTGACAGCGACGGCGTTTGACAAATTCAAACTGCGTTGGTTGGGCAGCATGGATAACTTGATGCGCTGTTCCGGCAAAAAAGACTCACGCAATTCTGGCGCAAGACCTTGCGTTTCAGAGCCAAACACCAAATAATCACCCGCAACAAACTGCGCCGCATGCACCAAGCGCGTGCCTTTGGTAGTCAGTGCAAACATCCGCTCTGGCGCTGGTTGCTGGTCATTTAAAAAAGCCTGCCAGCTGGGGTGGCGTTTTAATTCAGCGTATTCATGGTAGTCCAAACCCGCGCGGCGCATGTGTTTGTCGTCCATGGAGAAGCCCAAAGGTTCGATCAAATGCAAATGGCAGCCCGTGTTGGCGGCAAGTCGGATGATATTGCCCGTGTTGGGCGGAATTTCGGGTTGGACTAAGACGATGTTAAACATGCGCTTATTGTCTTCTCAAAACGTGCGTATCTACTTATTCCGCTTTATTCTGCTTCAGTGCGTGCAAAAACTACAGCTGTGATGTGCGTTGCACCGGCTTGTCGCAGTGCCGCTGCTGCTGCAAAGAGCGTAGCGCCGCTGGTCATCACGTCATCCACCAGCAAAACGCGTTTGCCTGGTAATTCTTTGGCTCGCAACGGTTCGACTGCAAACGCTGCTTTCACATTTTTCAAGCGCGCTGACTTGCTCAACGAGCTTTGCGTTAACGTGTCTTTGATGCGCAGCAGCAAAGTCGCATCCGTTTTTTCACGACTCAGATGCTTGCAAATTTCCAAGGCTTGGTTGTACCCACGGTGCTGAAGTCTGGCTGTCGATAGCGGTACTGGGACTATCACCTCAGATTCTTCGACAGCATGCTCTATGGATGGTGCACTTTTTAGAAGCAGCGAAAAAGTGCCTGCCCAAGCTGGGTTGTTGCCAAACTTATAGCCGGCAATACAGTCGCTCCATGGGTACTCGTAGGCAACGGCTGTCAAGCATTCGTCCAGCGGAGGTGGTTTGACGAAGCATGCGCCGCAGCGCTTGATGTCGGCCGAAATACCCGCTTTCAACGCCAGAGCGCAAGTGGCACAGCGTCGCACAGGTTGGGCGAAGCGCGTCACACATGGCTCACAAACCATACCGTTACTGGGCCAAGTCTTGCAAACGGCGCATTGGCTGGGAATCCAATTCAAAAGTCGCTCTAAACGTCGTTGTGGCAATGGGGTAAATAAGGGGTGTATCAAACGACTAAACATAGAGTACCAATATACTCGGAGTACTTAAATTATTCATTTGCAAGGAGTTTGACATGAAATTTTTGACAAAACTGAGTGGCGTAGTCGGTTTAACCTTCATGCTGGCATCCAGCATCACGACGAGTGCATGGGCGCAAACAAGTGCAGCAGCATCAAATTATCCTAACAAAACCATCCGCATCGTCGTGCCGTTCACACCTGGCGGCAGTACAGATATCTTGGCTCGCGCCATTGGGATTGAGCTCGGTAAAGCTTGGGGGCAATCTGTCATTGTCGAAAACATTGCGGGTGCTGGCGGCAGTATTGGCGCTGATAAGGTGGCTAAATCTGCTGGCGACGGCTACACACTCCTGATGGGGCATATCGGCACGTTAGCTGTGAATCCTTCGCTTTACCCAGATTTGCCCTACCAGCCACTGCGTGACTTTGCGCCGGTCGCTTGGGTGGCGCGTGTGCCCAACGTGCTGGTGGTGCATCCGTCAGTGCCCGCTAAAAACGTCAAAGAATTCATTGCGTTGGCAAAATCCAAGCCAGGACAACTCAACTATGGCTCTGGCGGCAATGGCAGTGCAGCCAATTTGGCGACAGAATATTTGAAAGTCCAAACCAATATTTCATTGCTGCACATTCCGTACCGAGGCACGGCTCCTGCGGTGACTGATTTGCTGGGTGGTCAAATTCAAGTACTTTTCACGGGAGCGCCTGCGGTGATTGGGCAAATCAAGTCTGGGCAACTACGTGCTTTGGGTGTTTCTTCGCCACAGCGTTTAGATTCCTTGCCTGATGTGCCGACTGTGGCTGAAAGCGGCTATAAAAACTTTGAGGCAGACCAGTGGTACGGCGTTGTAGCACCCAAAGGTACGCCACCTGAGATTGTCGCCAAGCTGAATGCGCAAATCAACCGAGCTTTGCAGTCGCCTGAGCTTAAAAATCGCCTGAACAACGAAGGCGCTGTCGCCACACCATCTACGCCAGAAGTGTTTGGGAAACTGATTCAAACAGAAATTGCGCGCTGGAAACCAGTCATCAGCTCTGGACGAGTAACGGCACAATAAGACGGCGTAATCATTAACTTTAACAATGTCTAGCGAGCGACCACCCACCATCTCCCCCAACGCCGCCGCGCACTGGCAACGTATAGCACCCGCTGCAACGCCGTGGCTGCACGAAGAGGTGGCCAACCGCATGGTGGAGCGTTTGCAGTGGATAAACATACAGCCTAAAGCGTGGACGCACTGGGGTGCTGTGCGCGGCGGGCGGCAGGCGCATACGGCGTTGCTAGGAAAGTATCCAAATTCAACCTGTTTTTTGCCTCTAGCCGGCGAATTTGTTGCTGATAATGCTATTAAAAATATAGCAAAAAACACCACTCAAGGTGATAAATGGCAGCTATCCAAGTTGTCAAACCTGTTCAAAAGTGCACCCAAAGTCAATATTGCAACGCCACCCGATGGTGCTGTTGACATGCTCTGGGCAAATATGCACCTTCACAACGCGCTCGAACCGCAAACCTTGATTACCCAGTGGCACAAAGCTTTGGCGACAGACGGTTTTTTGATGTTCTCATGCCTAGGTCCAGACACATTGCGCGAACTGCGCGGCATGTACGAAAAGCTAAACTGGCCAGTGCCCAGCCACCAATTCACCGATATGCATGATTGGGGCGATATGCTCATCCAAGCCGGCTTTGCCGAGCCGGTGATGGACATGGAACGGATTGTGTTGACCTACGAAACCCCGCAAAAACTGCTGCAAGATTTGCGTGAACTAGGCCGAAACCTGCACCCAGACCGTTTCCCAGCTTTGCGTGGCAAGGCTTGGAAAGCCAAGTTAGAAGCCGCACTGCATGAGCATTTGACTGACCCTGCTGAGGGTGGCAGGTTAAAACTGACTTTTGAAGTGATTTATGGTCATGCCATGAAGCCGAAACCACGGGTTAAGCTGAGTGAGCAGAGCGCGGTGTCGTTACGGGATATGCGGGAAATGTTGCAGGGTGGGCGCGGGCGCTAATCATTTTTTATTTCTCTATTTCCGTATAATTTATTTTGACAATACGTTAGCATGTATGAATATGACTATCGGGGATCCTAAAAAAGGAGTCTGACTTGATTGCGGCTAATAGTTGTAGTTTTAATTTCGTCGATGGTGCCTGTGTTGAAATCACGGGTGCTGTCGATGAAGTCTATCTCGTACAGTTTGTAGACACCCGTACTAACGAAATTGTGCATCAAGCACAGATTAAAAATAATCAGTGGGTCAGGACCGCTCGCCAGTATTTCACGCCTTGGCAGATAAACGTGTTCAAGCTGAAAGATCATCTTCTGCTGTTCACCCATCAATATGATTGCTGGCAACAACGGGTGTACGTAGCGTTTGAGTCCAGAGCTTTGGGCGATACCTTAGCTTGGTTTCAGTTGTTAGAAGACTTTCAACGTCACAATGGCTGTCGGTTAATTTGCTCAACGTTCATGAATGGCTTATTTCGGGAACAATATCCCGACATAGAATTTGTAGAACCCGGCGAAGTAGTGCACAACTTGTACGCCATGTATCGTGTCGGCTGGTTTTATCTTCCCAACGGCGAGATTGATTTCAACAAGAATGTGAGCAATTTTCGGCTGCAAAAGCTCGGCGAATCTGCTGCTGACATTTTAGGACTACCTTACAAGCCGATGCCACCTAGGATAAAAGCAACTGATTTCGGCAAACCGATTGTGGATGATTATGTCTGTATCGCTGTACACGCCACCGCGCAAGCAAAATATTGGAATAACCCGACTGGCTGGATCGAGGTGGTGGCGAATTTACGGCAACGGGGTTATCAAGTAGTTTTGCTGTCTAGGGAGGGCATGCACTACATGGGAAACCAAGCACCTGCGGACGTAATGTTGCTACCGTCCGGCGACATTAGCGTCATCATCAATTATCTGCGCCACGCTAAATTATTTATCGGTATCGGCAGTGGCTTAAGCTGGCTATCTTGGGCAATGGGTTGTAAAACCTGCGTCATCAGCGGATTTTCTTACCCCTACACCGAAGTTGAAGATATGATCAGAATTGCCGCGAATCCTGACAGTTGTAGCGGCTGCTTCAATCGCCACCCGCTGGATGCAGGCGATTGGCAATGGTGTCCAGACCATAAAAACACGCCACGTATGTTTGAATGTACACGTAACATTGGTGCTCGACAAGTTATCGAGGTGCTGTCAGCGCATTTATAAACATGCTCCAGCAGACGTCAAAAAACGCGCCGATTTCAGCCGTATTTTCTGTTATGTCAACTATAGAAAGTATATGTACACCCCAATCACCGGGATGATGAAGCTTATCGAAGTTTTAGGCGACTTAGGGCTTGCTGCTTCTACCTGCTGCTACCTGCTGCTACCACTGGTGCCACTGCTACCACTAGTCCCAGAAGTGCCGCTTGTCCCACTTGTATCGTCATCATCACAGTCAGTATCACTCGTTCCAGAAGTACCAGAAGTACCACTCGTAGCGGCAGTTCCACTGATGCCGCTTGAGCACGCAGTCCCGCTAGTACCTGCTGTCCCGCTTATACCGCTTGTGCCAGCAGTGCCACTGGTTCCACTGCTACCCGCTGCATCGTTCATTGCTTGATCAGCAGCTGTCGTGCTATCGCTGCTTCCTCCACACGCAACCACTAAAAATGCTGATGAAACGGCTAAGGTTACGGTTGCCGCCTGTTTAACGAGAGAAGACTTGTTTTTCAACATAGCAATTACTCCTTATGAATTTAAAAAGCACATTAAAAATTAAATACACGGAAAACAATATCACGTGTTAGTTTTGCCACAACAAGAAAAATGAAAAGAAAAGTAACGAAAAAAAAGCCTGCAAGTTATTCAACTTGCAGGCTTTTTGGGTTGTTTACTTCCCAATTGGATGGGGAGTTCTCTTACGATTCATACAAATTATTTGGCACGAACAGTGCGAGCCTTCGCCATATCGCGTGGCACAAACACTTTGCCGCCATTGCCTGGTTTGGCTGCTGGTTTCGCAAACGTTGGCTTGGCAAAGCCAGGTTTCGCGAAAGCTGGTTTGCGATCTGCAAAGTCGCCACGCGGAGCGAAGTCACCTCTAGGGGCGAAATCTTTACGTGGGGCGAAGTCGCCGCGCTCTGCACGGTCGCCACGGGGTGCGAAATCACTACGCGGAGCGAAGTCTTTACGCGGAGCGAAGTCACCACGTGGGGCAAATTCTTTACGTGGGGCAAAGTCACCGCGTGGCGCGAAATCGCCTCGAGGAGCTGAATCACCACGCGGAGCGAAGCCACCACCGCTGTTACGGTCGTTGAAGCCACCTTTGCGAACGTAGCTGTCTGGGGCACGAGCATTGTCTGGGCGGCCCGAAAAACGATTGTCAGAGCGATCACCGAAACGGTCGCCTTGAGGTGCACCGAAGCCGCCACCTTGAGGAGCACGGTCAGCAAAGCCACCGCGATCACCGCCACCGAAGCCTCCTTGGCGTGGTGCAAACTTGCGGTCACGTCCGCCGCCACCATGGCCACGGTCACCACCAAAACCACCACGGTCTGGACCACCAAAGTTGCCTGGGCGCGACTCAGGGAAACGTTGTTTTGGCTCTAAACCAGGAATGGTTTCTGATTTGAAAGGGGTACGTGTGAACTGCTCGATGTCCATGATACGGCGGCGGTCGCGGATTTCAGCAAAGCTGACAGCGATACCGTCACGACCAGCACGACCCGTACGACCAATACGATGCGTGTAATCTTCGGCTTTCATTGGCAAACCAAAGTTGAACACGTGGCTGATAGATGGCACGTCGATACCACGTGCTGCCACATCGGTTGCGACCAAAATTTGAACTTGGCCTTCGCGCAGCGCTTGCAAACGGCGGTTACGGATGCCTTGGTTCAAAGCGCCGTGCAAAGCAACCGCGCTGAAACCTTCTTGTTGCAGGTCATTCGCCAAACCATCGCACTCGATTTGTGTGCTTGCAAACACGATGGCTTGCTTGATGTTGGTGTCACGCAACCAGTGGTCGAGCAATTTGCGTTTGTGCTGAGAATTGTCAGCCCAGAACAACGATTGCTTGATATTTTGGTGCTTGTCTTGCGGGCTGTCGATGGTGATGCGCTGTGGCTCACGCATCACTCGGCCAGCGAGTTGCTGAATGCGTGGTGCAAAAGTCGCGCTGAACATCATGGTTTGTTGGCGCTCAATGGTCAACTGGTTGACTTCAGCGAGGTCATCCGAGAAGCCCAGATCGAGCATACGGTCTGCTTCGTCAACGACCAAGAATTTCACTTTGTCGAGCTTCAGCTGGTGCGAGCGTTGCAGGTCGAGTAAACGGCCTGGGGTTGCAACCACCAGATTGGCATTTTGCAATTTAGCCAATTGCAACTGGTAAGGCATGCCGCCCACCACGTTGGCAATACGCAGACCTTTGCAGTAGCGCACCAAGTCAATCGCGTCGTTGGCCACTTGTTGTGCCAATTCGCGGGTAGGGCAAAGTATCAATGCGCCTGGAGTTGCTGGTGTGAAGTTGCGGAAATTGGTTGGATCTTTGCGTTTGGCGCGCTTTGGAGGCGCTTCGCCACGGGCTTCAGCTTCAGCGCAAGCTGCTTCAAACTCAGCGCGCTCAGCAGCGGCAGCTTGTTCTTGTTGTTTCAGCAAGGTGTGAATCACAGGCAGCAAAAAAGCGGCAGTTTTGCCTGAGCCAGTTTGGCTGGAAACCATCAAGTCGACGAATTTCTTCGGTGTCCCGTCAACCGCATCCGCAGGCAAAGCCAATGGAATCGTTTTCATTTGCACCGTGGTGGGTTGTGTGAAACCCATTTCTTTAACGGCTTGAACGAGCTCGTCTGCTAAGCCAAGTGCGATAAAACCGTTAGGCAATTTTGCGGCCTCTTCAGCGGCCAGTGCTTTTGCCGCAGCTACTTCATCAATTTCAATTGCTGCATTTTCAATATCAGTTGAAGTCGTAAATTCGACGGCTACAGCTGCATTTAGTATTATTTCGTTGTCGGTTTGAGATTCAAAAGCGTTTGTTGTCGTGTCAATCATAGAGTCAGTCATACATAGCCGCCACCAATTTCGGTGCGGTTCCATTCAATGGTTAAAAAACATCAACCATCAAACGAAGTACAACGTCTATTTACTCGATTTTGTCTGCAGCCCACATCTAAAGATGTGTGATTGCAGTCGGTAGCGACGCGGTTGGCTTTTTAAATCGTTGCTTTAATTTAAGTTAAAGACAACAAGCCCAAAGTGTGTGGCAGATGTACGATGCAAGAAATTTATAAATTTCTATCCGTCAATTTCTGTGCAGTCTCTGATTATGGCACGACTACGGGTTTTTACCTAATTTATTTTAAAAAATGCTCACGGTAATGCACCAATTCGTCAATTGACTCATGCACATCAGCTAAAGCCGTGTGTTTTTGTTGCTTTTTGAAGGCTTTGTAGACATCGGGTTTCCAGCGTTTGGCTAATTCTTTGAAGGTGCTGACATCTATGTTGCGGTAGTGAAAAAACGCATCTAATTTCGGCATGTATTTGACCAAAAACCGGCGGTCTTGGCTGATGGTGTTGCCACATAGGGGGGAGGTTGCTTTGGGGACGTATTTCTTCAAAAATGCCAAAATCTCGGCTTCAGCGTCTGCTTCGGAGATCGTGGACGCCTTGACCTTGTCAATCAAGCCACTTTTGCCGTGCGTACCTTTGTTCCACTTATCCATTTTGTCTAAAAGCGCATCGCTTTGATGGATAACGAGGACGGGGCCTTCAATACGGGGTTCTAAGTTTGGTCCGGTAATGACGACGGCGATTTCAATAATCCGCTCGTTGTCAGGGTCTAGGCCAGTCATTTCACAGTCCAGCCAGATCAGGTTTTGGTCGTTTTTAGCGAGTAAAACTTGAGTTGTGGCACTTTCTGCAGTGGTTTCTTTGTTGATTTTGGCTGTATTGGGCTTATTTGACATAAATAAGATTGTCGTCCATTTCATCAGTAAACTCATACGCTATGACAAACGCATCCTCATCGATAATTTTTACATTGGTATTTGCAGCGCTTTTGGTCGCCGGTTTGGTGGTTAAATATTGGCTAGCTACGCGCCAAATTCGTTACGTAGCGCAGCATCGCAACGCCGTGCCCGCAGCTTTCACGCAAAATATTTCCTTGGCGGCGCATCAAAAAGCGGCAGATTATACGCTGACGAAATCACGTTTTGGTCTGCTTGAGCTGGCTTTTGGCACAGCAGTTTTGGTCGCTTGGACGCTGTTGGGTGGGCTGGACTTGCTCAATACGTGGCTGCTCAGCATGATTGGCAACGCCTACGCTGGCTTGGCGCAGCAGTTGGCGCTGTTCGTCAGCTTTGCGGTGATTGGCAGCATCATCGAGCTGCCGTTCACGCTGTACCAAACCTTTGTGATTGAAGAGCGATTTGGGTTTAACAAGATGACGTTCAAGCTGTGGCTGATCGATGGCATCAAATCAAGCTTGATAGGCGCGTTGATTGGATTGCCACTTGCTGCGCTAATTTTGTGGCTCATGGGCGCGGCGGGTAGCCTGTGGTGGTTGTGGACGTGGTGCGTTTGGATGGGGTTTAACTTGCTTCTTTTGGTGTTGTATCCCACGGTAATTGCCCCGATATTCAACAAATTTAAACCTCTTGAAGACGAAACGCTGAAAGCCCGCGTGACGGCGCTGATGCAACGCTGCGGCTTCGCTGCCAAAGGCTTGTTTGTGATGGACGGCAGCAAACGCAGCGGACATGCCAACGCCTATTTCACCGGTTTTGGCGCTTCTAAGCGCGTGGTTTTTTATGACACTTTGCTTGCAAAACTCTCGCCAGCAGAGGTGGATGCGGTGCTCGCGCACGAGCTGGGGCATTTCAAACATAAGCATGTGATCAAACGCATCATCGCCATGTTTGCCATGAGTTTGGCTGGTTTTGCCTTACTTGGTTGGTTGTCAACGCAAGTGTGGTTTTACACGGGGTTAGGTGTGATACCTAATTCTGCAACCGTTACGGGCGTACCAAACAATGCCTTGGCTTTGCTGCTTTTGATGATGGCGATGCCCGCATTCACATTTTTTATTTCGCCTTTGTTTGCACAATTGTCGCGCAAGCATGAGTTTGAAGCGGATGCATATGCCGTCAAACAAACTGCTGGCAATGATTTAGCTAGTGCTTTGTTGAAACTCTACGAAGACAATGCTTCGACGCTGACGCCAGACCCGTTGTTTGTGAAGTTTTACTACTCGCACCCGCCCGCGTCAGAGCGGTTATCGCGTATGGGCTTTATTCCTATGGGCCAGACCCTTTGAGCAAGTTATTACAAAACGGTCTCGTTGTGGCTGGTTTTGGCCGTCACGTGATGGTTGAAACCGACGCTGGTGTGCGCATCATTTGCCACCCACGCGGCAAGAAAAACACCGCTGTGGTGGGTGACCGCATCAAGTGGCTGGCAACACAAGACGAAGGCACGATAGAGAAACTAGAACCCAGAAAAAACCTGTTTTACCGGCAAGATGAAATCCGCACCAAGTCGTTTGCAGCCAATTTAGACCAAATTTTGATTTTGATCGCTGCAGAGCCCGAGTTTTCAGAAAGCCAGCTTTCACGTGCCCTGATAGCAGCTGAGGCAGAACACATCACCCCAATCATTGCACTCAACAAAAGCGATTTGAAAGTGCCATTTGCCAAAGCTTGGGAGCGGTTGCAGCCGTACAAAGAGATGGGCTACAACGTGGTTTCTATGTCTCTCAAGCCCAAAAATGTCAGTTTTGCGAGCGATGTTGCCGACTTTGATGTTGAACAAATTGAGCAGCAGGCAATGTTGCTGATGTCGCTCTTACAGGGTAAAACCACCTTGGTTTTAGGGCCTTCTGGGGCTGGTAAAAGCACGTTGATCAATGCCGTCGTGCCCAATGTCACTGTGTTTACTCAAGAAATCTCACAAGCATTGAATTCAGGCAAACACACAACCACCAGCACAACGTGGTATTGGGTGGATGAGGCAAAAACAACGGCGTTGATTGACTCGCCGGGTTTTCAAGAGTTTGGCTTGAACCACATCGAAGCTATGCATTTAGCCAGTTATATGCCTGACTTTAAACTGCATGTGCCGAATTGCAAGTTTTACAATTGCAGCCACTTGCACGAGCCGGGCTGTGGTGTTTTGGAATCTATGAAAAATGATATAAAAAATGACTCTAGCCAGCGTAAAATAAGCCTAGAGCGTTATAGAATATATAGCAGTTTATTTGCTGAATTGTCTGAAGTTCGGTATTGAGTGTTGCGTTTAACCGAGTAATTTAGACAAAGTCAGCAACGCCAATAACAGCATCCACAACACCACATAGCGCCAAACTAGGCCAACGACGCTGCGCAGATGCGCTGGTTCAGCTTCGCGACCGGGTGTGCTGATGGTGGCTTCAGGCGTGGATGCCGCATTGCCTAAGTCGCTGCTGTCTAAGCCATCAAACGATGAATTCGTAGCCTCAGCTTGGGCAGCAGGCTTGAGCAACTCACCACCCAAACGCACATGCATGGCGCCAGACGTGGCAGCCAAAATAACGCCATCGTTCGAGTTGTCTAGGGTTGGTAATTGCTGTGCGTAGTTGCGCCAGCAGTCGATTGCATCCTCGAAATTGCCTACGACGGCGAAGCCCATAGCG
>JAYSZH010000147.1:0-3508 GCA_043738155.1 Polaromonas sp.
ACAATAGACCGCGTGAATGTTTGGGCTTTAAAACACCTGCTGAGGTATTATTCGAACTCAATCCGCGCTGTCGCGCTTCGATTTAGAAGTCACGATTTATTGCTTTTTTTGATTATTTCGACAGCTTTTGACCTTCAAGTATTTGGTACTCAAAATAGTGCTGAAACACTTGAACGGTGCCAAATATCAGCGCTGTGCAGCCAATCAACAGCGATAAAACCACTGCGCCAATCGTGAGCCAATTGGTTTGACCCGCGGTGGCATCTGACTTCAACTTTGGGTTGAATTTCGCATTCCAACTCTCCGCTGACATCAAACCGTAAACAATTGCGGTGAGTGCGCAACCGGCAATCACAAAACCCAGAACCGGCAGCAATACCCAGCTGACCGTGTCGTCAATCCCGTAAGCTCGTACTCTTTGCACCCCGTAAAGCCCCAGAATCGTGGGCAAAGGTAATAGCCAACCAAGCCAATCTTGTAATCCGAAGAGGTAAAACCGGTGCAAACCAATCGGGCCACCTAGAAAAGAGAGCCAAGCGGCGATTGTTTTGTTTTTCATGTATTCGTTCATTTTTTATCGTTTTTCATACTGGCAAGCTTAAACAGGTGGTGATTTATCCGCTTCGCCCAAAAACTTGTCCATCAGCACCACATCCAACCATTTGTCGAACTTCCAACCACATGATTTCAACACCCCGACGGGCTGGAAACCAGCCGATGTATGCACGGCGATAGAGCCTGTGTTGGCTGAATCGCCAATCACTGCGATCAATTTGCGCACCCCCGCCCGCTGCGCCTGCGCCATCAACTCCGCCAACAAGGTGCGACCAATCCCTTTGCCAGCCGCTTCGGGGCTTAAATAAATCGAATCTTCGGCTGAAAACCGATAGGCTGGGCGCGGTTTGAACCAGTTGCAGTAGGCATAACCTATGACACTTCCGTCATCCACAGCGACCAGCCAAGGCAAATTCTTGGACAAAACATCAACACGGCGACCGCGCATATCGTCCACACTGGGTGGATCGACCTCGAAGGTGCCAGTTCCGGTGAGAACGTGGTGCGCGTAAATGGCGGTGATGGCGTGTAAATCGACGTCTGTACTAGGGCGAATAATCAACATAAAAGGACAAGAATTTAGATAAGTTTTGGCAAAATAAGAATAAAAGTGACAGCGCACCCTGCAAAAAGCTATAATCAAAGGCTTTTCAGCGTGTTTCTAGCCGGGTGGTTATGTAACGTGTCTCAACGCTGAGATTACATGAAATTATCGGGCTTCAAGGTTTAAGGGTAAATTTATTACCCAACATTGCAGTCTTTCAAAGGAAATATTATGGTCGTCATTCGACTTTCTCGCGGCGGCGCTAAAGCGCGTCCTTTTTTCAACATCGTTGTCGCTGACAAACGTACCCGTCGTGATGGCCGTTTCATCGAGCGCGTTGGTTTTTACAACCCTAGCGCAACCGGTGGTGAAGAGAGCATCCGCGTTGCTATCGACCGCGTGACATACTGGAAAAGCGTTGGTGCGCAAGCATCTCCAACCGTTGAGCGTTTGTTTGCTCAACACGCTAAAGCAGCAGCTAAAGTTACAGCAGCTTAATCAACAACATCGTTGTTGATTCTTCAGTTCAAGGCTATAGCTAACAATTTATAGCTCAACATTTTCGAAAATAATATGTTGCAAGGCCTAGAACCGGTAGATTTGCCAGCAGATGCCATCCAAGTGGGGCGCATAGCCGATGCTTGGGGGCTCAAAGGCTGGTTCAAAGTTTTACCTCATAGCGCCGATCCTGAGGCGCTTTTTTCTTCCAAACGCTGGTATTTGCAACCCACCGAACGCGGCAAACCCGCCTTTGCTGGTACGCAGCTGATGCGCATTCGCGAAGCCAAAGTGCATTCCGACACTATCGTTGCAGTCGCCCACGAGATGGAAGACCGCAACATCGCCGAAGCACTCAAAGGCTCGCGCATTTTCATTCCCCGCTCCAGCTTTCCTACGCCTGAACTCGATTCGTACTACTGGGTTGATTTGATGGGCTTGAACGTCGTCAACCGCGAAGGCATTGCCCTTGGCATAGTTAAAGACTTGCTCGCCACTGGTCCGCAAACGGTTCTCGTCATCGAATACACAGAAACTATCGATAGCGCTGAAAAAACCCAAGAACGCATGATCCCCTTTGTCTCGCACTTTGTGGACGATGTGAACTTGGCCGAGAAACGCATCACCGTTGACTGGCAACCCGATTATTGAAACTAAATCCGTTCGGACTGAGCTTGTCGAAGTCTTCACGCAACCCTTCGACAGGCTCAGGGCGAACGGTGCGTAGATAATCTCGTTATGCGCTTCGATGTCATCACCCTCTTCCCCGAGCTTTTTACACCGTTTTTAACCGTCGGTATCAACCGCCGCGCTTTTGAAAGCAAAGTTGGCGACAAAGAAGGTCATAAACTGGTCGATGTACGCATGTGGAACCCCCGCGATTTCGCCCAAGGCACCTACCGCCGCATCGACGACCGCCCTTTTGGCGGTGGCCCAGGCATGGTGATGATGGCTGAACCGCTGCGTTTGTGTCTTGAAGCGATTCAAACCGAGCGACAACAAATAAACCTCGCGCCCGTGGTGCTTTTTTCCCCGATTGGGCAAAAACTGGATCACGCCAGCGTTGAAAACTGGTCACAAAGCGAAGGCGCTGTGCTGGTTTGCGGTCGCTACGAAGGCATAGACCAGCGGTTTATTGACACCTATGTTGATATTCAAATCAGCTTGGGTGATTTTGTGCTCTCAGGCGGTGAAATCGCCGCCATGGCATTCTTGGACGCCGTCGCGCGCCTGCAACCCGGCGTGCTAAGCGACGCCGACAGCCACCATTTGGACAGTTTTAACCCCGCATTAAACGGTTTGCTGGATTGCCCACACTACACCCGCCCTGAAGTTTGGGAAGATCAAGGTGTGTCTAGAGCCGTTCCAGACGTGCTTTTATCTGGTCATCACGTCAATATTGAGCAGTGGCGACAAGAACAACGGCTTAAACTTACAACTGCATTGCGACCGGATTTGCTAAAAAAGCCCTAAAAAGGTTATAATCAAAAGCTTTTCGATCCTCTGGCCGACCGCTCTTTTTGCAGTTTTCTCTGTAAATATACTGAGCATATGTCAATCCCGACGTTGGTGCTGCCATGATCACAAGAGGAAACTATGAACTTAATCGAAACACTAGAGCAAGAAGAAATTGCTCGTTTGAACAAAACTATCCCAGTATTTGCGCCTGGCGACACCGTTGTCGTCAGCGTTAACGTGGTCGAGGGAACTCGCAAGCGTTTACAAGCGTTTGAAGGTGTGGTTATCGCCAAGCGTAACCGTGGTTTGAACAGCGGCTTTACCGTTCGTAAAATCTCCAGCGGCGAAGGCGTTGAGCGTACATTCCAAACTTACAGCCCGTTGATCGCAGCGATTGAAGTCAAACGCCGTGGTGATGTTCGCCGCGCGAAGTTGTACTACTTGCGTGATCGT
>JAYSZH010000148.1:0-9130 GCA_043738155.1 Polaromonas sp.
CGCCTTCGCGGGAATGACGGCTACGTGTTACTTCCCGCCCCTTACCTTCTCCATCAGCAGCACGGTGTTCGCCTTGCGATCGGCGTTCATTTGCGCCACGGCGGGGCGTTCGTTCATGGCTTTGAGGTAATCGCGGGTGGGCAAACCGGCAAACACATCTTCTTGCAGCACTAATTTAGCCATGCCGGCGATGACGGGCAGATGCACAATGGCCACGCAATCGGCCAAGGTAAAGGTGTCACCCGCCACATAAGGACTAAATTTAGCCAAACCTGCAAAACCTGCAATGCCTTTTTTGAGCAATTTACGCACGCGCTCAACCTTTTCTTCGGGCGCTGGCGGCGCGCCGAAAAAGGCGGGGCCATACAGCTCGCGGGCGACCATTTCCATGTGCCAATCCAAATAAACGATCAATTCACGCACTTTGGCGGCGGCAAACGGGTCAGCTGGAATCAACGGGTGCGCTGGATAAACCGACTCAATGTATTCGCTGCAGACGCTGGATTCCAAAATCACGCCCTGCTCGATCTGCAAAAATGGCACTTTGCCTAGGGGTGATCGCTCACTCAGCGCAGGGTTGTCGCGCATGCCCGTCCAGACCAATTCCTCCTCAAAAGCCACGCCTTTTTCTAAGAGCTGAAGTTTGACCTTGTTATGGTAGTTGCTGCCGGCGAAGCCGCAGAGTTTGAGCGTCATGGTGTCTCCAAAAAAATAATATCAATGTTGAAAAAACGAAATCACTGCTTTATTTTGGCCCAAATAATCAAGCAGCCAAGTCATGCTAGAGACTATCATGCACATCAAGCGATCTAATCATGCTTAGAACAAGCCTAAAATTGACCATACTTTATTCAAAATCTGCACTATACTGCATATCATGACACAACATACCACTCCTGTTTTTTCAACTGTCGGCATCGTCGGTACGGGCGCCATGGGGCGCGGCATTGCGCAAATCGCCGCGCAAGCTGGCAGCCGCGTGATGCTGTTTGACGCTGCGCCAGACGCCGCCAACAAAGCGCGCACCGCCATCAGCCAGCAATGGACAAAACTCGTCGAAAAAGGCCGACTGACCGAGTTTGAAGCGGCCAGTCGCAGCGCCCACCTGCACGTCGCGCACGTCTTGCACGACTTGGCGGGCTGCGATTTGGTGGTGGAAGCGATTGTTGAAAAGCTCAGCGTCAAACAAACCGTGTTGAGCGAGATTGAAGCCCTCGTCGCAGCGGATGCGGTGCTGGTCAGCAACACCTCGTCGCTGTCGGTCACAGCCATCGCTGCGGGTTTGAAACGCCCTGCGCAATTCGCCGGCTACCACTTTTTCAACCCCGTGCCGCTGATGAAAGTGGTCGAAGTCATTGCTGGCCTAAAAACCGAGCCAACGATTTGCGCCAAATTAGCCGTTTACGCCCAACAAATGGGGCACAAAGCGGTGCAAGCGGCCGACACGCCGGGCTTCATCGTCAACCACGCGGGACGCGGTTTTGGCACGGAAGCGCTGCGCATTGTGAGCGAGGGCGTGGCCGATTTTGTGACGATTGACCGCATTTTGCGTGACCAGGCAGGCTTCAAGCTTGGGCCATTTGAGCTGATGGATTTGACCGCTTTGGACGTCTCGCACCCGGTGATGGAGTCGATCTACCACCAATATTTTGAAGAGCCGCGCTACCGTCCCAGTGTGATCACCGCGCAGCGCCTCGCTGGCGGCGTGCTGGGGCGCAAGACCAATGCGGGCTTTTACGACTACAAAGACGGCGCAGCGGTGATTCCGCCCGAGCCCGCTGTGCCGGTCGTCACTGACATGCCGCCCGTTTGGGTGTCGCCCCGCGCTTCGCGCCGCTCAGAATTGTTGCAATTGCTCAAAGACTTGGGCGCGACGATTGAAACCGGCGCTTCACCGTCGATGAACGCACTCACCATCGTTGCGCCGCTGGGTTTTGACATCACCACCGTGGCTGTGGTGGAGCGCCTTGACCCGAGCCGCACTGTGGGCATCGACATGATGATTGACGATGCTGCTACAAAAAGGCGCGTGCTGGCCACCAACCCAGCCACCCGCGCCGACATGCGCGACGCGGCGCACGCCCTCTTCGCCCGCGATGGCAAGGCGGTGAGTGTGATTCGTGACAGCGGCGGTTTTGTAACGCAGCGCGTGGTTTCGACCATCGTCAACATCGCTGCAGACATCTGCCAGCAAAACGTTTGCAGCCCAACCGACTTAGAGACCGCTGTGACTTTAGGTTTGGGCTATCCGCAAGGCCCGCTGGCGATGGGCAATATGTACGGCCCGACCAATGTGCTGGAAGTGCTGTTCAACATGCAAACCGTCTACGGCGACCCTCGCTACCGCCCCAGCCCCTGGCTGCGCCGCCGTGGGGCGATTGGGCTCTCGTTACTGCACACTGAAGAGTAAGCTTAAATACTGTCATTCCCGCACAGGCGGGAATCCATAACCGAGGAAAACCCCATGCCCGCAGAACTCAAAAGCACCAGCCACGGCTTGACCATGGTGCTGACCATCAGCAACCCTGAGAATCGCAACGCGCTGGGGCCCGAAATCTACGCCGCTGGCATTGAGGCGCTGAATGTGGCTGAATCCAGCCCTGAAGTGCGCTGCGTCATCATCACCGGTGCGAACACGCCCTCTGGCCCCGCTTTTTGCGCAGGGGGCGATTTGCGGCGCATGCAAAACAACCGCCAAGCACCGCCAGAAGTGCAAAAAGCCAGCATTGAGGCGCTGCACAGCTGGATAGAGGCGATTCGCGCCTTCCCCAAGCCTGTCATCGCAGCGGTTGAGGGGGCAGCAGCAGGGGCTGGCTTTTCGCTGGCGCTGGCCTGTGACTTCATTGTTTCAGCGCAAAACGCGGTGTTTGTGATGGCCTACAGCAATATTGCCTTGTCGCCAGACGGTGGCGGCAGCTGGTCACTCAGCCGCGCCCTGCCACGGCAATTGGTGACAGAATTGTTGATGTGTGGCAACAAGTTAGACGCACCGCGTTTACAAACCTTTGGGTTAATCAATCGACTGGTTAATCAAGGTACGGCATTGACAGAGGCCTTGGCTTTGGCCGACACGCTGAACGCCCGCGCCCCAAATTCACTCGCCAGTTGTAAAGAACTGATCAACGAAGCCGCCAACAACACCCTGCCCGCACATTTGAAGTTAGAGAGAGACAACTTTGTGGCGAACCTGCGGCACAACAATGCGGGGATTGGGATTGAGGCGTTTTTGAGCAAAACGACGCCTAAGTACGAATAAATTAGCCTGAAATTAGGTTGATTTTGCTATATTTTTAATAGCTGTTCAGACAATAAATACGCCGGCTATAGGTGAATTTATTGCCTTTTTCCGAGTGTCATAGTCCAATAATATTGGTAAGTACTAGCAGGGTTAATTTTGCAACTGACGGCCATATCTACGAAGATAGGTTCCATGATATTTGCGCAATGACTTTGGCTTGCCAACCAGCCAGCCATAACGTCATTTACGCTGGTATAACCAGCAGCGATGTTTTCACCTACTGTCCTGTAGTTATATCCAGCAGCTAATGCTCTTGCACCAATTCGAGTACCGTTGGTTGGACTTAGATGCGCGAAGAAGTTATTGGTCGCCATGTCCGTTGAATGAGCAGTTGCAGCGTTTTGTAGTTGTCCATCCCAACCGACAGCGCCCACTGCGGGATAGGCCACTCCACCACATGATGTGCCGGATGTGCGAACAGAGTTCACGTAAGCCTGTAACGAAGATTGAAAATTCGGAAGACCGCACGTGGTGTCTGAAGCAACAACTGGCGCTGGCGTAGGCGAAGGTGCAGGCGGGGGGGCTGCCGTGGTCGCACCAGTGGAATTTTCAGGTTGAGCAGGGGTGGGGGTAGGTGTAGGTGAGGGCGTCGAGGATGGCGTTCCTGACGGCGTTGGTGTCGCAGACGGTATGCCAGCTGGCGTCGGGGTTGGCGTAGGCGTTGACGTTGCTGTTGATGAACCGCCGCCACCGCAGGCCGTTAAACCTAGGCTCAGCGCCATAACCCACGCAGTCAAAGGCGTTTTGTAAGTTGGTGTCTTGGTCGGTTTGATGGATGGCATGGTGCTTAGAGATGAATTTTTGCTATATTTTTAATAGCTACTAAGCTATATAATACGCCGGCTATCGGTATATTTTACTATTATTGGCGAACACCCAGCTCCATGGTCCAATAAGTGCCATAGGCCGTGCCTGGGTTGGATTTGCAGCTCACACCCATATCGACAAAGTTGGCCTTCATCAGGGCAGCGCAATGGCTGGGGCTGGCTACCCATTCGGCGACCACTTGTGCGACAGACGTTTGGCCAGCGCCCAGGTTTTCACCCGCAGAGCTGTATTTATAACCAGCTGCGGGTATGCGTTCGCGCAGGGTTGAGCCATTGGTGGCGCTTTGGTGGGCAAAAAAGTTGTTGTTGGCCATGTCTTCTGAGTGGGCAGTGGCCGCATTTTGCAACTGCGTATCCCAGCGCAAGCCACCGGCTGGTGGAAAAGCTACGCCACCGCACACCGCACCTGCGGCGCGCGCGGTGTTGACATGGGCCGTCATCTCTGCCTGAAAATTAGGCAATCCGCAGCTGATGTCACCACCCGTGGCAACCGCTGAGAGCCCAGTGTTTTCACTGGAGCCTGAGCCTCCGCCACCGCACGCGCTGAGAAAAACGGTCAATGTCAGCGCCAAGCTGTTCAGCAAAATGCGATTCGTGGTGAGGCTTTTGGTTGGGTTCATCAATTGAATAGGTGCTTGATTGGGTGCACAATCTTACCGTTTAGGGGCTTAAATGTTCCTGACTTCAGTCACTTTTAGGGTTATACATCTTGAATTTGTCGTTTTAAAAACACGGTCACATGCGCTGCATCAGACATTTGTAGTACGAAAGTTTACTATACTATTGATAGCATGTCAGCCACATAAAGCGCCGACTAGAGACACATTTATTGTTACAAAAACAATCTTTTTGAAATTCAACTCGGCGTGGCGGCCTTGAGCGTCCAGTAGGTTTTGTAATATGAATTGCTATTGTTTTTGCAGCTAGCGCCCAGGTCGACAAAATTCGCTGTCATCAATGTCACGCAGTGGCCGGGGCTGGCGATCCACATCTCAATCACCTGCGCTACGGTGCTTGGCCCGGCGCCTATGTTTTCGCCAGCCGATTTGTATCTATAACCGACACCACGCAATCGCTCAGAGAGCGTGGTGCCAGTGGTAGGGCTTTTGTGGTTAAAAAAATTATGCATCGCCATGTCTTGTGAGTGCACGGCTGCTGCCTCTTGTAGTTTGCTGCTCCAGCGCAGCGGTCCGGCGGGCGGGTAATGCACACGGCCGCACAGCGCACCAGTGGAACGGATGCGGTTTACGCGGCCAAGCATGTCTGACTGTATGCTTGAAGCTGTGCAACTGACGTCACCTTGGTTGTCGGTCAACTTAGTCGTTTCAACCGCTTGGGGGGTCTGATGGTGATGTGGGGTAAGTTGCGCGGCAGAGACCGAAGCATGGTTAACAGTATTGACAGTGTTGCTGGTGTTAGTGCTGCAACCTAAAAACAGGGTGGTGCACAGGCAGAGCAGCAACGCAGGTAACCGGTACAAAAAATTCATGGCAACCATCTTATCGTGCAGGTATCGATTTGCGCCGCCAAAGACAAATCTTTACGTAACAGCTTGCGGTATTTGAAAACTTTGCGGTAAAGATGTTATTTTTTCATTATTTTTTGATATTCGTTTGTTCGTGGCGTATCCTTTGCTATTGACACCCAAGCGACAGCAAACAGACGTTTTGCTCGTTGCAGACGCGACAATCTAGTGAAACCAAGTCATCTTATAAAGTAAAACATGGACGAACCCATCCTCACCATTGAAGAACGAGAAGCGATCAACTCGGGGCGCTGGTTCTCATCCCTCTCCCCTTCATTGCGACATGACATACTTCGATGCGCCTATGTCAAACGCTACCGTGATGGCGATTTGATCGCTGCACGCGGCGAGCCGCCAGAAACGTGGATTGCCTGTGCCAAGGGCGCTGTCCGGGTGAGTTCGACCTCGGTGTCTGGCAAGCAAATCACGCTGACTTACGTGGAGCCTGGCATCTGGTTTGGCGACGTGGCCATTTTCGACGGCGACAGGCGTACCCATGACGCCTATGCGCACGGCGAATCGACTATTTTGTGCGTGGCAAAAGCCGATTTTAAAAAGATTTTGGCGATTCACACCGAGCTGTACGAAGCGATGCTGCGATTGCATGCGCGGCGTATTCGCCAGCTTTTTGGTCTGGTGGAAGACCTGAACACACTGCCGCTGCGAGCGCGCCTGGCCAAACAATTGGTGCACTTGGTGCGCAGCTACGGCGTGCCTAATTTGGCCGATGGCGCAGAAATGCGCATCAGCCTGCAACTGGCACAAGAAGAGCTGGCGCAGCTGCTGGGCGCGTCACGCCAGCGTGTGAACCAAGAACTCAAAGCCATGGAGCGTGACGGTGTGCTGCGCATCGAGCCCGGTGGCTTGGTGATACGCGACCGTGTGGCGCTGAGCCGTATAACCATAGTGGAGGAATGATGACTGATTTTCAACATTTCGTCGGGACAAAAGAAGTGTCTGAAAAACACTTGTTTGATGTCGCAGCACTGAGCCATTATTTAGACAAACACCTAGCGGGGTTCAAAGGTCCGCTCACCGTTGAAATGTTCAAGGGCGGACAATCCAACCCCACATACAAACTCGTCACGCCCAGCATGAGCTACGTGATGCGTGCCAAGCCCGGCCCTGTGGCCAAGCTGCTGCCATCAGCCCACGCTGTAGAGCGTGAATTTGCGGTGATGAGCGGTTTGCAAGGCACTGACGTGCCGGTACCCAAAATGTATTGCCTGTGCGAAGACGAAGCCGTGATCGGCCGCGCCTTTTACGTGATGGAATGCATGAATGGCCGTGTGCTGTGGGACCAAGCTTTACCCGGCATGACGCAGACTCAACGCGGTGAGATTTATACCGAGATGAACCGCGTGATCTCAGCATTGCACAAAGTGAATGTCGAAAAGCAGGGCTTGAGCGGCTACGGCAAACCGGGTAATTATTTTGAGCGCCAAATTGGTCGATGGACACGCCAGTACAACGCATCCATCACGACACCGATTGAAGAAATGGACCAGCTGATGGCGTGGCTGCCCGCGCATATTCCAGTCAGCGCTTTAGACCCCTCCAAAGTCAGTATCGTGCACGGCGATTTCAGATTGGATAACTTGATGTTTCACGCTACTGAACCACGTGTGATTGCGGTGTTGGACTGGGAGCTGTCTACACTTGGGCATCCCCTGGCAGATTTTAGCTACCACTGCATGTCGTGGCACATTCCACCAGGCTCGTTCCGGGGCATTGGTGGTTTGGATTTGGCTGCGCTGGGCATTCCAGGCGAGGCGGATTACATTCGTCGCTATTGCGACAGCACAAAGCTGTGTACACCTGCAGAATTGAAAGCAGACTGGAACTTTTACATGGCCTACAACTTGTTCAGACTCGCCGCTATTTTGCAGGGTATTGCCAAGCGCGTGGAAGCGGGTACGGCATCCAGTGCGCAGGCTGCCAGCTCAGGCGCAGGTGCCAAGCAATTGGCGCAGATGGGTTGGCAGTTTGCGCAGCAAGTTTAATTTCAAGCATTAGGCAATTAAAAACAACTGAGACAACCCAGGGAAACTAAGGAATAAACATGGATTTTGACTACTCACCCAAAACAAAAGAACTGCAAGCCAAAGTGAAGCAGTTCATGGACGATCACGTTTACCCTGCTGAAAAAGCCTACAAAGACGAGCTAGAAGCCAACACCAAAGCCGGCAAACGCTGGACACCGCTGAAAACCATTGAAAACCTGAAACCCAAAGCCAAAGCTGCTGGTCTGTGGAACTTGTTTTTGCCAGTGGACAGCGCATCAGCTTCTGGCTACGCAGGTGCAGGTTTGACAAATCAAGAATACGCGCCATTGGCTGAAATCATGGGAGCGGTGACGTGGGCGCCAGAGGTGTTCAATTGTTCTGCGCCAGATACGGGCAACATGGAAACCATTGCCCGTTATGGCTCAGAAGAAAACAAAAAGCGTTGGCTTAAACCGTTGCTAGATGGCGAAATCCGCTCTGCATTTGCGATGACAGAGCCCGATGTGGCTTCGTCTGATGCCACCAACATTGAAACCCGCATTGAACGCCAAGGTGATGAATACGTCATCAATGGCCGCAAGTGGTGGATTTCAGGCGCTGGCGACCCGCGTTGCCAAATCTTCATCACCATGGGTAAGACCGACCCCGAAGCGCCACGCCATTCGCAGCAAAGCATGATATTGATTCCGGCTGACACAAAAGGCATCAACATCATTCGCCCGCTCAACGTGATGGGCTATGACGATGCGCCGCACGGCCACATGGAAATGACGTTTACCGATGTGCGCGTGCCCGCAGGCAATATTTTGCTGGGCGAAGGTCGTGGTTTTGAAATCGCGCAAGGCCGCTTAGGGCCTGGACGTATTCACCACTGCATGCGCTTGATTGGCGTGGCAGAGCGGGCGCTGGAGCTGATGTGCAAGCGCGCATCCAGCCGCACGGCTTTCGGCAAAACAGTGGCATCTCAAACCGTGACGCAAGAGCGCATTGCCGAAGCCCGCTGCAAAATCGACATGGCACGTTTGCTAACCCTCAAAGCTGCATGGATGATGGATATTGCCGGCAACAAGTTTGCCAAAAATGAAATCGCCATGATCAAAGTGGTTGCCCCAAGCATGGCCTGCCAAGTGATTGACTGGGCCATGCAAGTGCATGGTGGCGGCGGCATGAGCGATGACTTCCCGCTGGCAATGGCTTACGCGCATGCACGTACATTGCGTTTTGCCGACGGGCCAGATGAGGTGCATCGGAACTCTATCGCCAAATTGGAACTCGGTAAATACGCCGCCAACCCGCGCGAGGTGGAGATGCCGATTACGCGTGGTTGTTAAAACTAGACGGGTGTAATACACCAAGGCGCTGTGTTGTGCATAAAGCCCATCCACAGCGCCCAAGCTGAGCTGGCTGCCAACGCCAAACCAGCCAAGCGAACACCTAAGTTACCACTGCTCTGCCCACCCCTCCAAGTGTTTAG
>JAYSZH010000149.1:0-8953 GCA_043738155.1 Polaromonas sp.
ATGCATCAATCAAATGGTTGATCTGCTCTGGCGTGATGAGGCAACGCGCCGCATCATGCACCAAAACCCAGTCGGTAGCTGCTGCACCCTGCAAAAAAAGTGCTTTTAGACCATTAAAAACGGTTGTAGCCCTCGTATTTCCTGCCTTAAATGCTATTGAAAATATAGTATTTTTTGATGCGTCTTTCGATGTCTCAAGCAATTCAGGCAGCTGATCGTCTCCTTTGGCAATCACCACCAAACCACCAGACAAGCGCTTGATTTGCTCAAAAGCCGCCAAAGTGTGCATCACCATAGGCTTGCCGGCAATAACGCGATATTGCTTGGGGATGTCTGTAGAGTCACTTTGAGCCCGTGAGCCGCTGCCACCACATGGAATAAGCGCCCAAAGTTTGACTGTCTTTTTGTGGTTGTTTTCAGCGTCGAGGGCGTTTGTCATGATCGCTATTCTAAAATGCAATGTTGTACATAGTGACATTGATTCAGAGACCGCTTTAGATATTCATGGATTTACCCAAGCTTTCCCTAGGCAAACGCTACACCCTGCCCCGTTCCGTGGGTTCGTCAGACGCGCTGTTGTTGGCCAAACTAGCCCAGCGCGACAAGGCGGCCAAGCGCCTGACGGCCATCGTCACCTCCGACGCCACGGACGCGCAGCGGCTGATGCATGAAATCGCCTTTTTCGCGCCCGAAGTGCGCCTGACGCTGTTCCCTGACTGGGAAACCCTGCCCTACGACTCGTTTTCACCGCACCAGGACCTGATCAGCGAGCGTTTGGCGACGCTGTGGCGCATCAGCCAGCGCGACAAAGACAGTGGCGCAGACGTCGTCATCGTCCCCGCGACCACGGCTTTGTATCGACTCGCTCCACCCAGTTTCTTGGCCGGCTACACCTTTGCCTTCAAAACCAAGCAAAAGCTGGACGAAGTCAAATTCAAAGCGCAGCTGACGCTGGCGGGCTACAACCACGTGAGCCAAGTCGTCAGCCCCGGTGAATATGCCGTGCGTGGTGGGCTGATTGACCTGTTCCCCATGGGTTCGCTGGTGCCGTATCGCGTCGATTTGTTTGACGACGAGATCGACAGTATCCGCACCTTTGACCCCGACACCCAGCGCAGCTTGTACCCTGTGCCTGAAGTGCGTTTGCTGCCAGGGCGCGAGTTTCCGATGGACAACGACGCACGTACCAAGTTCAGGAGCCGCTGGCGTGAACTGGTCGAAGGCGACCCGACCAAAAGCCGCGTTTACAAAGACATTGGCAACGGCGTGGCGACGGCGGGTATTGAGTATTACTTGCCGCTGTTTTTTGAGGAAACGGCGACGGTTTTTGACTATTTGGCCGGTCAAACTGACAATTCTGGCAGAGCTTCAGACCAAGCCACAGTCGTCCTACACGGCGATTTAGAACCCGCCTTCCAGCGCTTCTGGCAAGACACCAAAGACCGTTATCGTTTGGTGCAAGGCGACCCTGACCGCCCTGCGCTGCCACCCGAAACCCTGTTTTTAAGCGCCGAGCAGTTTTACGCGAGAGCGAATGACTTTGCGCAACTGGCGATCAAAGCCACACCTGCGGACGCGTCCAACGAAGCCGCCTTCGCAGAATTCGGCAGTTTGCCCGATCTATCTGTGGTTCGCGGTGCGGAAGACCCGCTGGCCAAGCTCAAATCACACGCGGCGAACACACCGCATCGCGTTTTGATATTGGCTGAATCCGACGGTAGGCGTGAAAGCTTGCTCGATTTCCTGCGTGCCAGTAACCTGTCCGTGCCCGCTTTTGACAGCTTGGAAGACTTTCAAACCAGTTCTGAAAAAATCGGTATCGCCACATCCGGCTTGAACGTCGGCTTTAGTTGGTTGGCTGATGGCATCGACTTGGTGACAGAAACCGAGCTTTTCGCCGCCGGCACTGTGACTCGCCGCCGCAAAAAGCAAGAACAAGTCAGCGACGTGGAAGCGCTGATCAAGGATTTGTCGGAGCTGAACGTAGGCGACCCCGTGGTGCACAGCGCCCATGGCATTGGCCGCTACATGGGCTTGATCAACTTGGATTTGGGCTTGAGCAAACAAGCCGATGGCTCTATGGCCAACGTGCTGTCATCCACCGTGCAAGAGTTTTTGCACCTTGAATATGCCGACAAAGCCACGCTGTACGTGCCTGTCAGCCAGTTGCACCACATCAGCCGCTACACCGGCGTGTCGGCCGACGAAGCGCCGCTGCACCGGCTTGGCTCACCCCAATGGGACAAAGCCAAGCGCAAAGCCGCCGAGCAGATCCGCGATTCTGCCGCTGAGCTGCTGAACATCTACGCCCGCCGCGCGGCACGTGAAGGCCATGCCTTCCGCTACTCGCCACAGGACTACGAAACCTTTGCCAACGACTTTGGCTTTGAAGAAACCGCCGACCAGCGCGCCGCCATCCACTGTGTGATCCAGGACATGATCAGCCCGCGCCCGATGGACCGCTTGATTTGTGGCGATGTGGGCTTTGGCAAAACCGAGGTCGCCCTGCGCGCCGCGTTCATCGCCATCACGGGCGGCAAACAGGTCGCCATTCTTGCGCCCACAACCCTGTTGGCGGAGCAACATTACCAAACACTGGTGGACCGATTCGCCAAGTGGCCGGTCAAAGTGGCCGAGATGAGCCGTTTCCGCTCTGCCAAAGAAATCACCGCCGCTATCAAAGGCATCGCTGACGGAACCATAGATATCGTGGTCGGCACACATAAGTTACTCAGCAAAGACGTTAAATTTCAGCGCCTGGGCTTGCTTGTGATCGACGAAGAGCACCGTTTTGGCGTGCGCCACAAAGAAACCATGAAGGCCATGCGGGCGGAGATAGACGTGTTGACGCTGACTGCGACGCCTATTCCCCGCACGCTGGGCATGGCGCTGGAAGGTCTGCGCGACCTGAGCGTCATCGCCACCGCGCCGCAGCGCCGTTTGGCCATCAAAACCTTTGTGCGAACCGAGAGCAATGGCGTGATTCGTGAAGCTGTGCTGCGTGAACTCAAACGCGGCGGACAGGTTTACTTTTTGCACAACGAAGTGGACACGATTCAAAACCGCAAAGAGCGCTTGGAGGAAATCTTGCCCGAAGCTCGCATCGCCATCGCCCACGGCCAGATGCCCGAGCGCGAGCTGGAGCGGGTGATGAAAGACTTTGTCGCCCAGCGCTACAACCTGCTGCTGTGCTCCACCATCATCGAAACCGGCATCGACGTGCCAACGGCCAACACGATTGTGATGGCGCGTGCTGACAAATTTGGACTCGCACAACTACATCAACTCCGTGGTCGCGTCGGTCGCAGCCACCACCAAGCCTATGCGTACTTGATGGTGCCCGACATTGAAGGCCTGACCAAGCAAGCCGGTCAAAGGTTGGAGGCGATTCAGCAGATGGAAGAGCTGGGTTCGGGTTTTTACCTGGCCATGCACGATTTGGAGATTCGCGGCACCGGTGAGGTGCTGGGTGAAAACCAGTCCGGCAACATGATGGAAATCGGCTTTCAGCTCTACAACGAGATGCTGGGCGAGGCGGTGCGCTGCCTCAAAGCCGGTATCGAGCCCGATTTGATGTCGCCCATGAACGTGACGACCGAAATCAACCTGCACGCCCCCGCCCTGCTGCCAGACGACTATTGTGGCGATGTGCATTTGCGGCTGAGCTTCTACAAAAAGCTGGCCACCGCCAAAACCACTGAACAAATTGACAGTCTTTTAGAGGAAATCGTTGATAGATTCGGCAAACTCCCCCCGCAAGCGCAGACGCTCTTGGACGTGCACCGCCTGCGCGTGATGGCCAAATCTTACGGTGTGGTCAAGGTCGATGCAGCACCCGGCGTCATCAACATCACCTTCAAGCCGAATCCGCCCATTGACCCGATGGCCATCATCCACCTCATCCAAAAAAACCGCCACATCAAGCTCACCGGCAACGACAAACTGCGCATAGAGCGCGACCTGCCAGAAGCCAAAGACCGCGCGTTGATGGTGCGGGACGTGTTGCGCAGCTTGGGGCAGCCGAAGGTCGAGGCTAAAGTAGAGCCCAAAACTGACAAACCTGTGGTTTTACGTTAAAACCTCAAATTTACCCCTAAAATATGCCTCTAGCCAGCGTATTTATTGCTTAAGTTGCTATATTTTTCATAGTGAAATTTAAAATAGCAAAACTAAAAATGCAACTTATGATATTATCGGCAATATCATGAAACTACGTGCCTTGCTCGATACCAATATCCTTGTCGCTAGTTTGTCCAGCCAATTGGGGGCTTCGTCTGTGCTTTTATCGCACGCTTTGGCTGGGCGGTTCACGCTATTGGCGTCGCCCACGCTTTGGCTGGAATATGAAGCCGTATTGAAGCGACCTGCCATTGCCGAGCTGCATGGTTTGACGAACTCTGACATTGACGATGTGCTGAACGGCTTGGCTGGCGTGGTCGAGCCCGTGACCTCGCATTTCTTATGGCGACCGCAATTGCGTGACCCGCAGGATGAAATGGTGTTAGAGGCTGCGGTAAATGGCTTAGCCCACCATTTGGTGACGATGAATATACGCGACTTCACGCCAGCAGCCAGTCGTTTTGGATTAGCCCTGACCTCGCCAGGTCAGTTTTTGAACCTTGTGGAGACCACACTATGAGCCAAGTTGCCCTGCGTTTACCCGACTCTTTGCACCAATACGCCAAGCAATTGGCGGCGAATGATGATGCATCGCTCAACCAATTCATCGTCATGGCGGTGGCCGAGAAGGTATCCGCCTTCAAAACCGAGGCTTTCTTCCAACAACGCGCCGCGCTGAGCAGCCGTGAAAAAGCTGAATCTGTGCTACAAAAAGTACGCAAAATGCCGCCTGTTGCGGGTGATGAGCGGCTAGGTTGAAATCAGTCTAATTTACCCATAAAATTCGCCTCTAGCCGGCGTATTTATTGCCTAAGCAGCTATTAAAATCATAGTAAAAATAATTTCACCTTATGACCCAACCCATCAGCAGAAACGAAATTCAAGACCGCGCTAGGGCTTTTTCTAAAGAATGGGCGGGTACATCAAGTGAAGAGGCTGATGCTAAGCCGTTTTGGATTGCGTTTTTTGAGGTGTTTGGCATTCAGCAGCGCAAGGTGTCGGTGTTTGAGCACCACGTAGCGAAGCTCAACAAAGCTTTGGGCAAAATTGACCTGTTTTGGCCTGGCACGCTGGTGATTGAGCACAAATCGCTGGGAAAAGACCTTAAAAAAGCGACCAATCAGGCTTTTGACTACCTGCACGGCTTGGACGCAGCGGATGCACCGCGCTACGTGCTGGTGTGCGATTTTGAGCAGTTTGTGCTGCATGACCTTGAAGCACCCGAAGGTTCAAGCGCCGCTCACAGCTTCAAACTCGCGCAACTGGCTGATAACATTCATTTTTTTGGCTTCATCGCAGGCTACCAAGTTCGCGTTATTCGAGAAAACGACCCCATCAACCAAGCGGCCGTTGAAGCTATCGGCGAACTGCACGACGCCCTGAAGCGCGACAACTACACGGGTGAAAAGCTGGAAGTCTTCCTCGTACGGTTGCTGTTTTGCCTGTTTGCTGACGATACTGGTATTTTTCAGCCCAAAGACAGCTTTCACGACTTGATTGACTACCATACCAAACCTGATGGGTCTGACGTTGGCTCTGTGTTGGAGGAGTTGTTTAACACCCTTAACGACAAAACCGAGAACCGCCAAAGCCGCCTGCCCCACCATTTCGCCATCTTTCCCTACGTCAACGGCAAGCTGTTTGAAGCACACCACCGCCCGCCATCGTTTGACACCGCCATGCGCAACCAGCTGTTGAAGCTGTGCGGTCTGGACTGGGGCAGCATTTCACCCGCTATTTTTGGTGCGATGTTTCAAACCGTGATTGAGCTAGACGCCACCAACCGCCGCCGTCAGTTGGGAGCGCACTACACCAGCGAAGCCAATATTTTGAAGCTGCTCGGGCCGCTTTTTTTGGACGAGCTGCGGGCAGAGTTTGAGAGCGTCAAAGGCGATAAAAACAAGCTGTTTGAGTTTCACAAACGGCTGCGGGAACTCACCTTTTTAGACCCAGCCTGCGGTTGCGGCAACTTTTTGGTTATCGCCTACCGCACTTTGCGCGAGCTGGAGCTGGACGTGCTGCAAGCCGCTGCCAAGTTTGGGCAAAAGATTGGCAAAGTGTTTAACAATTTGCAAGTCAATGTTGACCAGTTTTACGGCATTGAGATTGAAGAATTCCCTGCCCAGATCGCCCAAGTTGCCATGTGGCTGACTGACCACCAAATGAACGTGCGCGTGGGTGTGGCTTTTGGCGAACATTTTGACCGCATTCCCCTGACTAAAAGCGCCCAAATTCAGCGCGGTAACGCGCTGGAGATTGACTGGGCAGCGTTCGTGCCGCCTGAAAAGCTCAGCTTCATCGTCGGCAACCCGCCATTCATTGGCAAGCAAAACCAGTCTGTGGCGCAAAAGACGGCGCTCGCCTCCGTCACCGTGGGTGTCGCGGGAGCAGGCGTGTTGGATTTTGTGGCGGGCTGGTTTATCAAAGCGGCGCAGTATATGAGCGCTACGCCAGACGGCTTCGGTGGCATAGCTGCGAAAACCAACAAAGGTCGAAAAAACTTTGAAAACGTTAGATTTGGTCAAAACGAGCCTGCCAACCAGTCCGATCTGGCCGGTTTTGGTGGCTTGTTTGCCGACGTCATCCAAGTAGAAACCCAAGCCCGCCGCAAAGTGCGCTGCGCTTTTGTGTCTACCAACAGCATCACACAGGGTGAGCAAGTCGGTGTGCTGTGGGCTTGGATGCTGGCTCAGGGCGTCAACATCCACTTTGCGCACAAAACCTTCCAGTGGAGCAACGACGCGCCGGGCAAAGCGGCGGTCCATTGCGTCATCATCGGCTTCGGCATGGAGCACCGTGTACCACGCCTCTTTGAATACGAAGACATCAAAGGCGCTGGGCATGAAATCGTCGTTAAAAACGTGAATCCGTATCTGGTAGATGCGCCTACAGTTGTTTTGCCTAGCCGACGCGAACCGATTTGCCGAGTTTCGCCGATTGTTTTTGGCTCAATGCCGAACGACGGCGGCGGACTTCTGTTAACGGATGACGAAAAGAACGAGTTACTCAGTCGTGAACCCAAAGCCAAAAGATGGATTCGCCCGTTTGTTGGCGCGGAAGAGTTTTTAAATTGCGGTGTGCGTTGGTGTTTGTGGCTCAAAAAGTGCAAACCTCAAACTTTGGCAGGCTTAAAACCAGTATTGGAAAGAGTTGAAATTGTACGCAAGCATCGTGCTGCAAGTACACGGCCAACGACGCAAAATCTTGCTCAAACGCCGACATTATTCGGTGAAGACAGACAACCGATTAAGAAATTTCTATTAGTTCCAGCTCATTCGTCGGAATCGCGCTCTTACGTACCAATTGGCTTTATGAGTCGTGGTGTCATTGCAAATAACAGTTGCTTGGTTGTCCCCAACGCCACCCCCTACGAATTCGGCATCCTCAGCTCCACCATGCACAACGCTTGGGTACGCTACACCTGCGGCAGGTTGAAAAGTGATTTCAGATACTCTGCTGGCATCGTCTACAACAACTACCCGTGGCCCAGCAAACCGACCGACAAACAACGCGAAGCCGTAGAAACCGCCGCTCAGGGTGTGCTGGACGCGCGCTCAGAACACCAAACGGGTGACAACCCCGCCAGTTTGGCAACGTTGTACAACCCCAACACCATGCCCGATAACCTGCAAAAAGCCCACAAAGCCTTGGACAAAGCCGTTGACGCCGCCTATGACCTCAAAGGCGCTAAACCTTTGAAAACCGACGCTGAGCGGGTGGCTTATTTGTTTGAGCTGTATGAGAAGTACACAAGTTTGCTGGCGTAGCCCAAACGGGAGCGGCATGGATTCCCCCCTGCGCGGGAATGACGGGATGCTACGCGGGAATGACGAAATGTGCGAATTTACCCCTCAAATATGCCTCTAGCCAGCGTATTTATTGCCTAAAATGCTATTAAATTTATAGCATTATTGACTAATTGAATCCGAAATTGAAGAGGTAGTCGCAAATTGCGACCACCCAACACTTGCAACAATCACTTTTAATCACTATGATTAACCGTGATTAATACCGATTAAGCCTCACCAAGGACAACCATGGCACTTGCAATAGACACCAAAGTAATGACCGCCCACGTACCACTGCCGCTGGCGCAGAAGGTGGACGAGCTGGCGGCGCGGTTTGAGCGGTCGCGGGGGTGGATTGTGAAGCAGGCGCTGGCGGCTTGGGTGGATCAAGAGGAGGAACGCAGCCGTTTGACGCGTGAAGCGATGGCGGATGTGGATGCGGGGCGTTTTATTGACCACGAGGCGGTGCTGGCTTGGAGCAGCAGTTTGAGCACCGACAATCCGCTGGCTGCACCTCAAATCGTGCCTTTAAAAGCTTGATGCAAGCCTGATGAAAATCTGATGATTTTGCAATGGACGGCCAGTGCACTGGCAGATATCACGCGTTTGTATGATTTTTTAGCGCCTTTGAACCAAGTGGCTGCGGCGCGCACGGTGCAAACGCTCACGGCTGCGCCAAACACCCTGCTGTCCAGTCCGTTTATGGGTAAACCTTTAGGTGAATTTGCACCCAGACAAGTGCGTCGTTTGATCGTTGGGCAGTATGAGATGCGTTACGAAATTGTTGAAGATGCGATTTTCATCTTGCGGCTTTGGCATACGCGGGAAGATCGCTAAAATAATGCAGTTAAAAGCGTCAAAATTAAACCTATTTATGCCTATAGCCGGCGTATTTATTGCCTAAGCAGCTATCAAAATAATAGTAAAAAACATAACTACTAATCTCATGCAAGCAACTGAAATCTCCCCCGGCCTCGTCATCCAAGGCTTTACACCGCCTTTGAACCTCGGCAACTTCAAACTTATCGCGTTTGATATGGATTCGA
>JAYSZH010000150.1:0-1402 GCA_043738155.1 Polaromonas sp.
CGTACGCTTGCGAATTCCGTCCATGATTTCGGCTTCGGTCAAGTCACCTTCTTCAAGGTACTTGTTCATGTATTCTTCGGTGGCTTCAGCCGCAGCTTCAACCATTTTTTCGCGCCACTCTTTGGCGTTCGCCAGCAAATCAGCCGGAATCTCTTCGTAGGTAAATTTCATACCTTGTGAAGCTTCGTCCCAAATGATGGCTTTCATCTTGATGAGGTCAATCACGCCGGTGAAGTTTTCTTCAGCGCCGATTGGCAACACGATAGGCACGGGCGTCGCCTTCAAGCGCAGCTTCATGCCTTCAACGACTTTGTAGAAGTTGGCACCTGTACGGTCCATCTTGTTCACAAACGCCAAACGTGGCACTTTGTACTTGTTAGCCTGACGCCATACGGTTTCAGACTGTGGCTGCACGCCACCCACGGCACAATAAACCATCACAGCACCGTCCAACACACGCATAGAACGCTCAACTTCAATCGTGAAGTCAACGTGGCCAGGGGTGTCAATGATGTTGATACGGTGATCTAGACGTGACCCGTCCATACCTTTCCAGAAACAGGTCGTCGCGGCAGAAGTGATCGTGATACCACGCTCTTGCTCTTGCTCCATCCAGTCCATGGTGGCGGCACCGTCGTGAACTTCACCAATTTTGTGGTTCACGCCGGTGTAAAAAAGTACGCGCTCAGTCGTGGTGGTTTTACCAGCGTCAATGTGCGCCGAAATACCAATATTGCGATAGCGCTCGATAGGTGTAATGCGAGCCATAATAAATCCTTTGTTGCTCTAAATTCAATAACTGTCGCCAGTTGCGCACCACAAAATCATATTCTGCAGCGCCCACAACAAGGCGTAGCGAGAAGGCTTTAGGCTAGGGCGAGAACTCGATGACAGTGCAATCAGCACGGCAAGAGCTCTCAACGACGCATAAAGTCTTCGCAGTAGCCGCTTTTTAGAAGCGGAAGTGAGAGAAGGCCTTGTTGGCCTCTGCCATACGGTGAACTTCGTCACGCTTCTTCATCGCACCGCCACGACCTTCGGTCGCTTCGATCAACTCATTTGCCAAGCGCAAAGACATGGACTTTTCGCCACGCTTTTTAGCGGCTTCTTTGAGCCAACGCATTGACAAAGCCAAGCGACGCACTGGGCGCACTTCAACTGGCACCTGGTAGTTTGCACCACCAACACGGCGAGATTTCACCTCAACCATAGGTTTGATGTTGTTGATAGCGATTGCAAACGCTTCAACTGGGTCTTTACCACCAGATTTTTTCTCAATAAAGTCCAGGGCACCGTAAACGATACGCTCTGCGACTGCTTTTTTCCCGCCTTGCATGATCACGTTCATGAATTTGGCGAGCTCGATGTTGCCGTATTTAGGATCCGGCAGAATTTCACGTTT
>JAYSZH010000151.1:0-8789 GCA_043738155.1 Polaromonas sp.
GACTTACCATCAAAAGTGATGCCATCAGGCGTCAACCCAGCAGCTTTCAACGCTTCTTCAATTTTGGTCTGCGTCACGCTGTCAACTTTGATGCTGGACTTGGCGCTAGAAACCTGCACGGCGGGTGCTTCACCAAAAAAGTTGGGTAGCGTGAAAAGCACGGACACCAAGAGAACGATCAAGATGACCGCATATTTCCAAACCGGATAACGATTCATGATTGCGCTTTTTAACGAATTGAACTACGAACGAAACAACTTTTTGCGAGCTGCTGGCTACCTGCCTATTCTTACTTGATGCTGCCTTTTGGCAAGACTTGCACAACCGCACTGCGCTGCAACTGCACTTCAACGCCGCTGGCGATTTCGAGAGTAAGCGTGCTGTCTGTTAACTTGCTCACTTTACCGAGCAAACCACCCGCAGTGGCGATTTCGTCACCTTTGACCAACGCATCAATCATGGTGCGGTGCTCCTTTTGTTTTTTCATCTGCGGGCGAATCATCACGAAGTACAACACCACAAACATCAGCACCAATGGCAGCATGCTGGTCAAAGTAGACATCATGTCGCCACCTGAAGCGGCTGCGGCAGGGGCGGTTTGGGCGATAGCAGAAGAAATAAACATAGTGAATCCTGAAATTTTATAGAGTTTATAAAGTTGTAAACAATGAATGCGGGCTGATTAAAGCAAAAATGCCAACCCTCGATTGTAAATCTTATTATTGCGCCAAAAACGCCAGATTCAACTGCGCTTTCAATGACATCTCTTACTAGGGCTTTAACTGCGGTTTTGACTGCGGTTTTAGAAGAACCACCAAAGCCCCAGCACCGCCTTCAGCCGGTTTGGCCTGCACAAAAGCCAAAACTTCTTGCTTTTGAATCAACCAACTTTTAACTTTACCCTTCAAAACAGGCTCTTTGCCCGGTGAACCCAGCCCTTTGCCATGGACGACCCGCACACAGCGCATGCCGTGCTTGTGCGCTTCGCGGATGAAAGCGCCCAAAGCATCCCTCGCCTCATCAGTACGCATATTGTGCAAATCGACCTGCCGTTGGATGCTCCAAATGCCTTGACGCAGCTTTTTAGTCACATCTGTACCAATGCCAGGGCGGCGAAAACTCAAGGAATCGTCAATATCCAAGAGCGATTCAACGTCAAACTCGTCGCTCAAAGACTCTCGAAGCACAGCCGCATTGTCACGCTTTTGCTGCACGGGATTGGGCTCAGGCTGAATTGTGTTTGATAGCACCTTGGGCTTGTTTTGCAACGGCTTCACGACACCTACACTGCTAGAAAACAAGTTTTTATTGGCTAGTTTTAGCGCTGCTGCCGCTTTTTTAGCAGCTTCTTCTGCCGCATGTCTCGCCTGCTGCTCCGCCAAAGTCTGCTTGACTTGGCTCAAATCAGCCAGTGTACGAATAGTTGTCATGGCAAATTTTTATCGTAAAACGCAGGGGTCGCAGCCTATTTTGCGATCTTATTTTGCGATCTTTTTAGGCCGCTGCCAATTGGCAATGCTGACTTGCTTGCCCCGCGCCACGCTAAGCGTATCTACAGGGGTACTTTTGGTAATGGTTGAGCCACCGCCCACTGTGCCACCCGCGCCTATCGTCACTGGTGCGACCAGCACGCAATTGCTGCCCACGTGTACATCCGCTTCAATCACGGTGCGGTGCTTGTTCGCGCCATCGTAGTTGGCCGTGATGCTGCCAGCGCCGAAATTGACCCGTTCGCCCACGGTCGCATCGCCTAAATACGCCAAATGGTTGGCTTTGGCACCGTCGGCTAAAGTGGCGTTTTTGACCTCGACAAAGTTGCCAATATGCACCTCTTTGCCCAGCTCTGCGCCTGGTCTTAGCCGTGCAAACGGGCCAATCAACGCACCCGCGCCCACCAAAACCCCCAATTTTTCACCCTCAATATGGGTAAAAGGGTGAATCACAGCGCCATCACCAATGACAGCGTTGGAAATCACGCAGTGAGCACCCACTTTCACACCAGAGCCCAAAGATACTTGACCTGAGAAGATGCAATTGATATCAATTTCAACATCTTGACCGCACACTAAGCTGCCGCGCAGGTCAAAGCGAGCCGGATCAGCAAGTCGCACGCCCTGCTCCATGAATGCTTTTGCTTGGCGCAGTTGGTAAACCCGTTCCAGCTCTGCCAGTTGTACAGGGCTATTCACACCGGCCACTTGCGCAGCATCATTAATTTTGTGGGCGACAACCGTCAAACCATCCGCCACGGCAAATTTCACAATATCCGTCAAGTAATACTCGCCTTGGGCGTTTTTGTTGTCCAAACGCGCCAACCAGCCTTTCAGCAGCTTGGCGGGCACCGCCATGATGCCGCTGTAAACCTCTTTGATCTCTTTTTGAACATCGTTAGCGTCTTTTTGCTCAACGATTGCCGTTACTTTGTCACTGTTGCGGACCACGCGACCATAGCCCGCAGGATTGTCAAAATCAATCGTCAGCAGCGCCAGTTTGTCGCCTTCAGACGTCGCTATCAGGTCTTGTAGAGTATCAACTTGCGTCAGGGGCACATCGCCACTGAGCACCAAAACCATGCCATCATCAGGCAAAACTGGCACGGCTTGCAGTACGGCATGCCCCGTGCCAAGCTGCGGCTCTTGCAGTACTGAATTTATCGATTTATAGGCAATAAATACAGCTCTAGCCGGCGTATTTATTGCCTCATCAGCTATTAAATTTATAGCATTTTGAACGACTTGAAATTCATGTCCTGTAATCACCACGGCGCTTCGGGCGTTCAATTGCGCTGCCGCATCAATCACATGCTCTAAAAGTGGTTTGCCGCCCAAACGGTGCAGCACCTTGGGTAAAGTGCTCTTCATCCGAGTACCCTTGCCCGCCGCCATGATCACCACGTCTAGCGGCATGTTTACTGTCTTATCCATACGAATCTTTATATTTTCTTGAATTTAGGCTTTATTTAAAGCATCTACCGCCTTAAACAAAGCTTGCCTAGCTTGGCTGATCGTCTGCCCCTCCCAAGCTGGAGAGCCTGCCGCGATAGGTTTCACTGCGGAAAACTTGCACTTATCGTCTAGTTTAGCCGCCGCCAAAGCCTCAAAAATCGTGTCTTTCAAGCTATTGGCAGCCGAGATATCGACCAAAATCACCTTTTTAGCATTCAAAACGTGCTTTTTAACGACATCTGCCAGAGATTGGTCTGAACCATGCAAGTACAACACGGACACGCCTGCCGCACGGACTTTTTCCATCCACTCAGAATCGTGCAAGACAAACACCTGCACGCCTGATCCGCCAAAGCTATCCGCAGCTTTGCTGGCGGCGCTCACAACCAACAGCTTTTCAACTACTCTGGCGTTTGCAGGGCGCTGCAAAGCTGTATCTAAAGCAACAACTTCGCCTTCTTTGCCAGGCAAAGGATGGTTAAAGGACTCGATTTGTAACCCTGCCGTTGCGGCAGCTTCTAAAAACTTAACCCGACCCTGCGCGTAACTCGTCGAAAACGCATCTGCTAATCCAATCATTTCGCCAATTCCTTCAATCCCATCAACCCATTAGTTCCAGCCTTCAAAGACTCCTCCACCAAACGCACCCAAAATGTTGCGCCCAGCGGTATCAAATCATCATTGAAATCGTAACTTGGGTTGTGCAACATGCACGGGCCACCGCCGTGACCCATGGCGCGGTGGTCGCCTTCGCCGTTGGCGATGAAGCAGTACGCGCCTGGTTTTGCCAGCAACATGTACGAAAAGTCTTCAGCGCCCATGGTCGGCTCTTGCTGCAGAACATTGGCTGCGCCCACGATATCGCCCATCACTTGGGCTGCAAAGTTGGCCTCTGCTGCTGAGTTGATGGTTGGTGGGTAGTTGCGGTCAAACTCGAACTCGCATGTTGCACCAAACGCGGCACTGGTGTGCTCTGCAATGTCGCGCATACGCTTTTCAATCAAATCAAGCAATTCCAAGGTGAACGTGCGCACCGTGCCTTGAATTTCAACGCTGTCGGGAATCACATTGGTCGCCTCACCCGCATGAATCATGGTGACGGAGATAACGCCCGCTTCAATCGGTTTTTTGTTGCGGCTGATGATGGTTTGAAAAGCCTGCACTATTTGGCACGCCGCCAAGACGGGGTCAATGCCATCGTGCGGCAAAGCTGCGTGGCCGCCCTTGCCACGAACGACGATTTTGAACTCATTGCTAGACGCCATCACCGGCCCCGCACTGACTGCAAATTTACCCACTTGCATGCCTGGCCAGTTGTGCATGCCGTAGACGGCTTCCATGGGGAATTTGTCAAACAAACCGTCTTTGATCATCTCGCGTGCGCCACCGCCGCCTTCTTCAGCAGGCTGGAATATCAAATACACCGTACCATCGAAATTGCGATTTTCAGACAAATGTTGCGCGGCGGCCAGTAGCATCGCTGTGTGGCCGTCATGTCCGCAAGCGTGCATCTTGCCCGCATTTTTACTGGCGTGCGCAAAGGTGTTGTACTCCTGCATGGGCAGCGCGTCCATGTCTGCACGCAAGCCAATCGCACGGTCAGACGTGCCGTTTTTGATGATGCCCACCACGCCCGTCGTGCCCATGCCACGGTGCATGGGAATGCCCCACTCCGTCAGCTTGGCCGCAACCAAATCAGCCGTTTGCACTTCGGCAAAACACAGCTCAGGGTTGGCATGAATTTGCTTGCGGATGGCTGCGATGCCAGCTGCCTGGGTGGTGATGGAATCAATGATTTTCATAACGTTACTCTAGAGCAATGAATCAAGCTTTGGTAGTTTGCACCATTTTCATGGCTGAGGCGATCAAAACAGCGACTTGGCTCATGTCACTGGGCACGATCAGGGTGGTGGCCGCGTCGTTGGCGACATTGCCGTAAGCATCCAGGGCTCTTTCGGCAACTTTGAGTTGCACCGCCTCAGCGCCGCCGGGTAGACGAATGGCGTTGGCGACAACTTGAATCGCATGTGCATTGGCGTCAGCCACCGCAGAAATGGCAGCTGCTTCACCTTGCGCTTTGTTGATCACAGCGGCTTTTTCGCCCTCTGAGCGGGCAATAAATGCCTCGCGCTCACCGGTGGCAATGTTGATTTGCTCTTGGCGACGACCTTCAGACGCCGCAATCAAGGCACGCTTGCCGCGCTCGGCGGTGATTTGCGCTTGCATGGCGTGCAAAATTTCTTTCGGTGGTGTCAAGTCTTTGATTTCATAACGCAGCACCTTCACACCCCAATTCAGCGCCGCTTCGTCAATCGCTGCAACCACTTGCGCGTTGATGATGTCGCGTTCTTCAAAGGTTTTATCGAGCTCTAATTTACCAATCACACTACGCAGCGACGTTTGTGCGAGCTGCGTGATGGCCATGACATAGTTGTTAGAGCCATAACTGGCGCGCATGGCATCGGTCACCTGAAAATACAGCACACCATCCACTTGGAGTTGAGTATTGTCTTTGGTGATACATACTTGGCTGGGAATGTCCAAGGTGATCTCTTTGAGCACATGTTTGTAGGCAACTCTATCAATAAATGGCACCAAAAAATTCAAACCAGGCGTCAATGTGGCGTGGTATTTGCCCAAACGTTCAATCACCCAAGCGTGCTGTTGCGGCACGACTTTGATAGTTCGTATGATGAAGATGGCCGCAATGACCAGCAGAACAATGGCGATTTCCATGAAAACTCCTTACAAAATTAAAAGATTTAAAGTTTTTTGACAATCAAGCGACTGCCGATGACCTGCTCAATGCCGTAGCTCCCCGCACCAGAAGCGCTGCCATCTTGCAACTGCACAGTCCAAGACGATCCTCGGTATTTGACACTGGCTGTGCCATCCGCTTGCCAAGCATCGACCTGTACAGTTTGCCCAATGTCCATGTTCACATCACTGTTGAACTCCGCCGTTTTACCGACCATTTTTTTGCCGCGCAAAAAGTGCCAAGCCACCACAGCACCACCGCCTACCACAGCGGCAATCACCAGTTGTGCCGTCACGCCCAGCCCCATATGGGCGGCAACAGCGGCAGCGGCCAGCCCAACAGCGAACATGAGCAAATAGAATGTACCTGTCATCAACTCCACGGCGACTGCCATGCCCGTCAACAGCCACCAAATACTTGAATCAGCCATAAATCCCCTTTTTGTGTAACTTGCACCACATTTTGACTGAATCATGCCCTGATAACGACCCATATGCATGTTGTGACTCAATATTTCCTTACACTTCCCCCCTGTTCCGTGTTTTTTTGTTCTTTTACGCTTTTTTTACGCCTTTTACTACCGACGCACCGCCATGAAATTTCGCTTCCCCATCATCATCATTGACGAAGATTTCCGCTCTGAAAACACTTCTGGTTTGGGCATTCGCGCCTTAGCACAAGCCATTGAGAGCGAAGGTTTTGAAGTACTTGGCGTCACCAGTTATGGCGATTTGAGCCAGTTTGCCCAACAGCAAAGCCGTGCCAGCGCGTTTATTTTGTCAGTAGACGACGACGAATTCACCCCCGGACCTGATTTGGATCCCGCTGTGCTGAATTTACGTCACTTCATCGAAGAAGTGCGCCGCAAAAACTTAGAAGTACCCATATATGTGTATGGTGAGACAAAAACATCGCACCATATCCCCAATGACATTTTGCGTGAGCTGCATGGCTTCATCCACATGTTTGAAGACACACCCGAGTTTGTGGCGCGTCACATCATACGCGAGGCAAAAAGCTACTTGGAAGGCGTGCAACCGCCATTTTTCAAAGCCCTGCTTGATTACGCCGAGGACGGCTCTTACAGCTGGCATTGCCCAGGCCATTCTGGTGGCGTCGCTTTCTTGAAAAGCCCTGTCGGGCAGATGTACCACCAGTTTTATGGTGAAAACATGCTACGCGCTGACGTGTGCAATGCCGTGGAAGAACTCGGTCAATTGCTGGACCATAACGGTGCGATTGGCGAGAGCGAACGCAATGCGGCGCGAATCTTCAACGCCGACCACTGCTTTTTTGTGACCAACGGCACTTCTACCAGCAACAAAATGGTCTGGCACCACACGGTTGCCCCCAACGACGTGGTGGTGGTTGACCGCAATTGCCACAAATCGATCTTGCACAGCATCATCATGACGGGTGCGATTCCCGTGTTTTTAAAACCGACGCGCAACCACTTTGGCATCATTGGACCGATTCCAAAAGAAGAGTTTGAAGTCAAGTCGATTCAGGCAAAGATCAAAGCCAACCCATTACTAAAAGGTGTGGACGTTAAAAACATCAAGCCGCGCGTGATGACGGTTACCCAAAGCACTTACGACGGCGTGTTGTACAACACCGAAACCATCAAAGGCATGCTTGATGGTTACGTAGAAAACCTGCATTTTGACGAAGCTTGGCTGCCACATGCCGCATTTCACCCGTTTTATGGCACCTACCATTCCATGGGTAAAAACCGCATTCGCCCTAAATCGGCCGTGGTTTACGCGACGCAATCCATCCACAAACTGCTAGCGGGTATCAGCCAAGCCAGCCATGTGCTGGTACAAGATTCGCAAACCATCAAGCTGGACAGGCACCTGTTCAACGAAGCGTATTTGATGCACACCTCAACCTCGCCGCAGTACAGCATCATTGCCAGCTGCGACGTGGCTGCCGCCATGATGGAGCCGCCAGGCGGCACCGCCCTGGTCGAAGAAAGCATCTTAGAGGCGCTCGACTTCCGCCGCGCCATGCGCAAAATTGACGCTGAGTACGGCAAAGACTGGTGGTTCAAGGTTTGGGGGCCAGAGAAGTTTGCCGATGAAGGCATGGGTCGCGCGAGTGACTGGATCATCAAAGGCGAGTCAAAATCAGCCAAAGCGGGTGTCAACTGGCACGGCTTCGGCAAAATGGCAACTGGCTTCAACATGCTTGATCCGATCAAAGCCACCATCGTGACGCCGGGTATGGACTTGAACGGTAAGTTTGCCAAAACGGGCATTCCAGCCAGCATCGTGACCAAGTTTTTGGCTGAGCACGGGGTGGTGGTTGAGAAAACTGGTCTTTACAGCTTCTTCATCTTGTTCACCATCGGCATCACCAAGGGCCGCTGGAACAGCATGTTGACGGCTTTGCAGCAGTTCAAAGACGATTACGACAAAAACCAACCCATGTGGCGCATCTTGCCCGAGTTCTGCCAAAAGCACCGCAAGTACGAAAAAATGGGTTTGGCCGATCTATGCCACCATTTACACACTTTGTATGCCAAGTACGACATTGCACGTTTGACGACCGATATGTATTTAAGCGACCTCAAGCCGGCCATGAAACCCAGTGATGCCTATGCCCATATTGCGCAACGCAAAACTGAGCGCGTGGCGATTGACGATCTAGAGGGCCGCATTACCGTGGGCTTGGTCACGCCTTACCCACCGGGTATTCCGTTGTTGATTCCAGGTGAGGTGTTTAACAAGAAGATCGTGGATTACCTCAAGTTTTCACGCGAATTCAACGCCCAATGCCCTGGTTTTGAAACTGACATTCACGGCTTGGTAGCCGAGGACGGCGAAGATGGCAAGAAGCACTACTTTGCAGATTGCGTGAAGCAATAACAATCTGAAATAACGACCTAGGTAACAAATTCAGACAATTTCTAAGCAGAATTTACGTAACTTTTCAGCGTAGTGTGCGTTAAGTAGCATACGGTAGAACAATAGTCTGTCATCATGAACGACTGCTACTTTAGCTTCTCAAAACTCTGCAAAGGAATTGTATGAAAAAATCTCTCAAACTTGCGCTCGTTGCCTCGAGTATTGCAATCCTCAGCG